>JAGWXQ010000031.1 GCA_018969805.1 Paenibacillaceae bacterium
GAAAAGGATACTGGCGAATTGCGGGCAGTCCAATCCTGTCCAGGGCACTGAACAACAAGCACTGGAAAGAAAGCGGATTGCAAAGTCTGTTAGAACGATACAAGAACATGCGTGAGATTTCATGAACCGCCGTATACCGAACGGTACGTACGGTGGCGGGAGAGGTCGGGGGCTAGACGCCCCCTCCTACTCGATTTTTTACAGATAACGTCATTAATATGCATCATCCACTGAAGTGCTGCTCATATCATCCACACATGTTGCTCTTTCTTGCACTGTGCGGTGCTTGTATATCCCATCGATGCGCATTTTTTTTTTTTTGATGCGCTGGGCATGCAGTAGGAGCGGGATGCTTTGGGGGCGTGCATGGACTGTTTTTCATTAGCAAAGTGGAGTAATTCTTTCTGGTGTGCGTAGATTTTGTGGGCTGCTCTCGGTATTGCCCATGTGCTCTTGGTACTTTATACAGTTCTTTTTGTGTGATCGCAAAAAGCGTTCTTGTGAAATGGATCGATGTATGCGGGGACTACTGGAGTTTCCTTATCGCATGGTGCCTTCTGGAGCGGTGCTTTCAGGGGATGCGGGCGGGTACGTTGTACAGCAATCGGTTGTTTTGTACAATAGACGAGGTCACATGGTGTCTGGAGTGTGCATGGGGGAGTGTGTGGAATGGATTTTGATCGCGAACACCCGAGGCGTGGTACAGCGTCCTATAAGTGGGATCAGCTCGGTGCGTTGTTTGGCAGCGAAGACGTATTGCCGTTGTGGGTCGCGGATATGGATTTCCCATGTGCGCCTGAGATCGTCGCAGCGACGGTGAAGCGTGCGGAGGAAGCGCTGTACGGGTATACGATCCGCACACCGGAGTGGGAGCAGTCGCTTTGTGCATGGTACGCGTCGAGACATCGATGGGACATCGACCCTGCATCGGTCGTGACGACACCGAGCGTCGTGACGGCACTGGCGATGGCTGTAGAGCTGCACACACAGCCAGGCGATGCGGTCGTGCTCCAAAGCCCCGTGTACCATCCGTTTTCAGATGTGATTCGTCTGCAAGAGCGGACGTTGGTGGACAATGCGCTCGTCATCGATGATCGTGGGAAGTATGCGATGGACTTGGACGGACTGCGCGCGCATTTGCAAGCGGGTGCACGCGTCGTCTTGCTGTGCAATCCGCACAACCCTGGTGGACGTGTATGGGAAGCGTCCGTGTTGGACGCGCTTGCAGGGTTGTGTGCGGAGTACGATGCGCTCGTCTTGTCGGATGAGATTCATGCGGACATCGTGTTTGCACCGCATACGTTTTGCCCGTTTTTGCCGATTGCACAGCAGCGTGGTACACGGGCGATTTCGCTGTTGTCTGCAACAAAGACGTTTAATATTCCAGGCATTCCTTCTGCATTTGCGATCGTGCCTGATGGACATATGCGGCAGGCGTTGATGCGTCGGTTGCGTTCGATGTCGTTGCACATGCAGCCATTTTTTGCCCAACCTGCGGTCACTGCGGCGTATCGCTACGGGGCTTCGTGGCTCGATGCCGTGCTTGCGTACGTATGGGACAACATTTGTGCGGCGATCGACATCGTCCAGACGCGCGCACCTGCTTTGCGGTGCATGGTTCCAGAAGGGACGTACTTGCTGTGGGTCGATGTGCGCGCTTTGGGGTTGTCACCAGACGCGCTGCGTACGTTCATGTACACACGTGCCCGCGTAGCGTTCAATGAGGGCTCGATGTTTGGACATACGGGCCGAGGGTTTGTGCGCATCAATTGCGCGTGTCCGCGTGCGCGCGTCGTGCAAGCGGTCGGCCAATTTGTCGATGCGCTCGGTCATTGAGCGCGCAGTGCACCGAGTGCACGGACGATCGCGTCCATTTCGGATACGCTGACGTGGGGCTTCTCAAGCACCCACGTGACGAGCTCGTACAGCTCATCGTAGCGCGACATGTCAAATTCTTCAGCTTTGATCACGAGCGTGCTCGCCATGCGCAGTTTTGTGGTGAGTGCATCGAGCAAGTGTGCGGTGTGTTCGTAGGACGGTACGGACAAGTCCATTGTGGATCCCCTCACTGTTCTTTTGGCGTATGTGGACAGTGTACCGCATACAAAGGAACACCGCCAAATGTAGAGGAGAGGGAGTGATGCGGTGCATACGACACGACCGCTGTTTGTCGTTATTGCGGGTGTGGGTGTGTTGCATCTGTGCAATGACGTCATGCAAGTCGCGGTGCCGTCGTTGATGCCTGTGCTCCGCGAAACGCATGCGCTGTCGTATACGTCGCTTGGATGGGTGTTGTTTGCGCTTAATGCGACGTCGGCTATGTTACAACCCGTTTTGGGGTTTTGGTCGGATCGGCATCCAAAACGATGGTTGTTGCCGATGGCCATGGCACTGAGCGTCAGCGGGATCGTGCTGTTGTCCATTGCATCGACGGTCGGGCACATGCTCGTCTGTGCGGTGTTGATCGGGTGTGGTTCGGCGTTGTTTCACCCGGAGGCTTCGAAATACGTATATACGGCAGCGGGTGCACGGCGCGGACTTGCGCAATCGTTGTACCAAGTCGGGGGCAACGGGGGTACAGCACTCGGGCCGTTGTTGACGATGTCGTTGTTTTTGCCGTTTGGGCAACGCAGTGTGCTCGCCGTCGCGGGATTGGGTGTCCTTGCGTGGGGCATCGCAGCGCATGTGACGGCGCGCTATAGTGCGCTTGTCGTCGCCAGGACGCGCGCACCTGTGGTCGTTGCTGCGGTGCACGTACAGCGGCGTACTGTCGTCATCGGTCTTGCGGTGCTTGCGTGGCTTATGATCGTACGTTCGACATATTTTATGGGTGTGACCCAATATTATCAATACTACATCGTGCAGACGTATGGTGTGTCGCTGCGCGACGCCCAACTGCCGTTGTTGCTGTTTGGCATCGTTGGTGTTATTGGGACGCTGATCGGAGGCGTGTGGGCCGATCGGTTTGGTGCAAAAAATGTCATTATTTGGTCGTTTGCAGGGGTTGCCCCGATCGCACTGATGTTGCCGTATGTACCTTATGTGTGGATTGTACCTGCCCTCGTGTGGATCGGATTTGTACTTATGCTCGGATTTTCAATCGTTGTCGTATACGCACAGCAGTTGCTTCCGCAGCACATCGCGACCGCTTCGGGGCTGATCGTGGGCTTTGCTTTTGGGATGGGGGCGCTTGCGGCGGCGATGCTCGGCATCGTCATCGACCACAGCGGGCTGTTGCCCGTGATGATCGCGTGCAGTGTGTTTCCGTTGCTTGGGCTCGTTGCCCTTTTCTTGCCGTCCGTCGGTGTGGACAAACGATAGGAGGTCACTTTTGCAGACGATCATAGACGCGATGTCGCAGTGGGGCTACGCAGCGATTGTCGCGCTGTTGCTGCTCGAAGTCATTCCGAGCGAGCTCGTATTGGCGTATGGGGGGTACATGGTGTCGCTCGGTACGATGTCGTTTTGGGGTGCGGTCGCAAGCGGTACGGTAGGGGGTGTCGCTGCGCAAGTCGTGTTGTATGCGTTGGGGCGCTTTGGGGGTAGACCGCTGTGCGATCGGTACGGGAAGTGGTTGTTGATGTCTCCGCGGCACATTGCGCGGGCAGAGCAGTGGTTTGCGCGGTATGGCACGGGGGTCGTATTGTTGGCACGGTTTGTGCCCGTCGTCCGTCATGCGATTTCTTTGCCTGCAGGATGTATGCGGATGCCGTTGGGGTCGTTTGTGTTTCTGACGACGATCGCGATCATTCCGTGGTCGATTGGCTTCGTATGGCTTGGCATGCAGCTCGGGCAGCAGTGGCATCGCATTGAGACGATGGTTGCGCAGTATGCTCCAGCGGCGATCGCACTGTGTGTCGTCGGGATCGTCGTGTGGATCGTGCTCCAAAGCCGGTCCAAAAAAACGTGACCTGCGGTGCGGGATGCAAAAATGCAGGTCCGCTGCAAGAGCAGCGCACCTGTCATCCTGCAGACGAAGAGCAGTAGTCTTCTTCTTCCAACGATGCGATATACTGTGCCATCGGGACGACGTGTACGTATGCGACTACGTGCAGCGTCTGGCCACTGACATAAGGAAGTGCGTCGCACGTCCCAATCATATGAAACGCATGTTCGTGGTCCATCGACACATCCTTTGTATGCCAATGAATCGGCATGCGCGCGATCGATCCGATGCCTCGCTGGTTCATCGGGCGCACGACGCAGTTTTTTGTACTTTTGATTGCGACACAATGGGGCAATTGTGCAAGTAGGCAGTGTTTGGTCGTATGGGTCGGCACGGTCAATGTCCACGTACACAGTCCTTGCACTTCATAGATGGTTTGCTCTGTCCCTTTCCACGTCACAAACACACCAGGTACAGGGGCAATGCCGCGCTCTTTGTGTTTGCCGTGCCGTGCAAGCAGAGGATCGAGCGGTTTTCCGGACGGGTTGGGAAGCGTGCCTTCAGGGACAATGATCTGTTCGCTCACCGCCCTCAGAGACAGGAGCAACGTATTTCGGTTGACAAAATCGCGATCCATGCACGTCACTCCCTCCCACTGTAGCAAGTATTGTAAGTAAATTATACTGTACAAAGTGGGGGTTTGTATAGCGCGATTTGCGCGCTTCAAATTAGGGATTTGTATCTGCTTCGCGCACAGCGTACTCTTCTTTTGGGATGTGGATCCACCGCTGCATGTAGCCTTCGGTAAACAGCGCTTTGAGGAGCAAAATAAGCACAGGAGCGAGCAACAACCCCGCCACCCCAAAAACAGACAGCGACACGATCATGGCGGCAAGTACCGTAAACGCCGATACCCCGAGTGAATCGCCCGTAATGCGTGGCTCCATTATTTGACGAAATAAGATGACGACGACCAAAACAACGGCGAGTGCCCCCGCCATCCCGACATCGCCGACGATGAGGCAGTAGACGATCCAGGGCACAAACACCGTTGAAACGCCGAGCAACGGCAATACGTCAAACAACGCCGCAAGCAACGCGATTGATAGGGCGTTGCGCACGCCGAGGACGAGCAAGGCGATAAAAACGAGCGCAAACGTGCAAGCGATCAGGATCGTTTGCGCCCTCATGTACGAGACGATGCCCCGCCATACGTGCGTGCGCAAAAAGGCGATCGCCGTTTTGATTGTTTGTGGCGTGTGGCGCTGCGCCATGGTGCGCCAGTGGGGGAGCTCGATGCTGAGAAAATACGTCAAAATTAGTGCCAATACGCTATTTACGATCCAAGCAGACAGCGACGACAGTGCGTTGATGAGTCCGCTGAGCAACTGGCTTGCGAGTTTGGTTGCAAGGGACGAGGCCGCTTTGAGTCCGTCTTCGATGTGGGTGATCGCCTCTGGGGGCAACGCTGCGACGCGCGTTTGGACGTTGCTGATCGTACGCATGATGTGTTTTTGGATAACGATGCTGTGCTCGTTGATTTTTTTTTGCAGTGCAAAAAATTGGACGGCTGCGACCGCACCGGCTCCACCGATGACCGTAAAAATGCCGATCACAAACATGCCGATGGCGATCGCAGAGGCGATCGTCTTTTTGATGCGCATGCGGTGGATGGCGCGGGCGAGTGGCTCGATGATGATGAAAAACAGCAAGGCAAGCAAAATCGGCGTGGCGATGTTGACGAGGACACCAAATATGGCCATGAGCAACACGATCGTGACCGCCAGTAGGCCGATGTCGCGCGCTGTGCGCCAGTATAAGCGATAAAAATGCAACATAGGTACAACCCCCCCCCAAGCGATTATACCAAACTCTGCCGAACATGCAGAAGTTCCAAAAAGTTTCATACAAGATGGTGTAGACAATGGGGCTCGGTTTTAGTAAGATGAACTTAGGTGCTTATACGATCAGGCGCGCCATAGATGATGCATCCGTACGACCACGCAATCAAAAACGCCCGACCAAAAAGGGGAGAGGGAGTATGTTTCGTCTTGGACAAAAAGTCATCATCGTACACGACCAATTAGAACAAGGGTTGCCCCTCGGACAGCATGGGTACATCATCGCATACGAGCGCAACCAAGACAACGTGTTTGACTACTTGATGCGCATTCCATCCATCAACAAACACATGTTTGTCTTAGAGAGTGACATCGCATCGGAAGAGACGCTGTATCGCGCGGCCGCAGAACAGCTCGAAAAAGAAGTGTTGATCGACTATGCGTTGAAGACGTGGAACAAAGAGCTTTTTGATGCACTCGTAAAAAAAGAAGACGATGCAAACGTGGAGACGGTACCGTTGTCTCGTTCGGAAGCACAATTTGTGCGCCAAATCAACTTGCGGGCGTGGATTTAGCAGCCCGAAAAAGGTGGACCACACGATGCACGAACAAACCGATGTCGCGTCGCACGTCGCAGCACTGGCGTTGCTGCATCTCGATGCGCAGCGCCATGCAGCGCTTGCCCAGCAGCTCCACGAGATCGTGCAGTATGCGCACAAGCTGTATGAAGTCGATGTCGCCCACGTCGATCCGATGAGCCACGGTGTCGTTGCTGCTGTGCCGTGGCGCACGGACACATGCGCGCGGGACACGACTGTGGAACAGTTGTTGCACAGCGCGCCTGCACGTGAGGGCACTTTTTATGTCGTGCCACCCGTTATAGAGTAAACCGATAGGAGTGCACAATCCGTGGGACACATATGGGATGCACCGCTCGCGCACATTGCGCGCAGTGTGCGCCAAAAAGAGCTCTCTGTCACTGAGCTCGTCGCGCATGCGCTCGCTCGCATCGATACGGTCGATCGACGCGTGCGTGCTTTTTTGACCGTCGATGGAGACGGTGCGCTTGCCCGTGCCCGTTTGCTCGATGCGCAGGGCACAGACGGTGTGTTGGCCGGCTTGCCGATGGCCATCAAAGACAACATCAGCACGCGGGGAATCAAGACGACGTGTGCCAGCAAAATGCTGGAGCACTTCGTCCCGGCGTACGACGCGACCGTCGTTGCGCGGTTGGCGGATGCGGGGACGGTGTTGCTCGGCAAGCTGAACATGGATGAGTTTGCCATGGGGGGCTCCAATGAAAATTCCGCGTTTTTTCCGACACACAATCCGTGGGACGTCACGTGTGTGCCAGGGGGCTCCAGTGGCGGTTCGGCAGCGGCGGTAGCGGCGGGAGAAGTGTTGTTTGCGCTTGGTTCAGATACGGGGGGCTCCATACGGCAGCCCGCAGCGTACTGTGGTGTCGTCGGTCTCAAACCGACGTACGGGCTCATTTCGCGGTATGGGCTCGTATCGTTTGCGTCTTCGCTTGATGTCATTGGCCCGCTCACGCGCACGGTCGAAGATGCGGCACTCGTGCTCGGTGTGCTCGCAGGCCACGATGCGCGCGATGCGACGAGTGCCTCGATCACGCCTCCTTCCTATGTGGAAGCGCTCACAGGGGACATCCGTGGCGTGCGCATCGCATTGCCCCGCGAATACGTCGCTGAAGGAATTGATCCGGACGTGCGGGATGCGGTGTTTGCAGCGCGGGCGGTATTTGAGCGGCTTGGGGCGCACATCGATGAGGTGTCGATGCCGCACAATGAGTACGCCGTCGCGACGTACTACATCGTCGCGTCTTCGGAGGCATCGTCCAATCTTGCGCGCTATGATGGTGTGCGCTATGGGATGCGTGTGGACGATGCGCAAGGGCTTCAGGACATGTATACACGTACGCGCAGTGTGGCGTTTGGCGAGGAAGTGCAACGGCGCATTATGCTGGGGACGTACGCGCTCAGCTCGGGATTCGAACGTGCGTTTTATGGACAAGCACAAAAAGTGCGTACCCTTATTGCGCAAGATTTTCGTGCGGTGTTTGATCAATACGACATCATCATCGGGCCAACCGCCCCGACGGCGGCGTTTGCGATGGGGGCGCATACGAGCGACCCATTGACGATGTATCTGAACGATACGTACTCGATCCCGATGAGTTTGGCGGGCGTACCGGCGTTGTCGTTGCCGTGCGGTGCCGATGCGCGTGGGATGCCGGTCGGGCTGCAAGTGATCGGCAAGCCGTTTGCGGAAGTGGACGTATTGCGCGTCGCACATGCGTTTGAACAAGCGACGACACACCATCTGCGTCGCCCTGCTTTGCGCGATGCGTATGCAGCCAAGGAGGCAGATGCATGAGTCGGTATGAGACGGTCATCGGACTGGAAGTACACGTCGAGCTTAAGACGCAAACGAAGCTGTTTTGTCGATGCGCGACATCGTTTGGTGCGCAGCCAAACGCACATACGTGTCCGGTATGTCTCGGGCATCCTGGAGCACTGCCCGTGACAAATGAGCAGGCGGTCCTGCTCGCTTTGCGCGCGGCGCTCGCCCTCCAGTGCACGATTCCTCCGGTTACGTCGTTTGATCGCAAAAATTACTTTTATCCAGATTCGCCGAAAGCGTATCAAATATCGCAATTTGCGCATCCGATCGGACGAAATGGCGTCGTCGAAGTTGCGTTTGGGCGCACGACCGAGCGCATTCGTATTCATCAAGTGCACCTAGAAGAAGATGCAGGCAAGCTCATTCACGAGCCGTACCGCTCGCTGGTCGATCTCAATCGTGCGGGCACACCGCTCATTGAGATCGTGACAGAGCCGGATTTGCGGTCTGCCGAGCACGCGAAGATGTTTTTGGAACAATTGCGCGACATCATCCTGTACTGTGGTGTCTCGGATGGAAAAATGGAAGAAGGATCGCTGCGGTGTGACGCAAACGTATCGCTGCGCCCGATCGGTGCGACGACACTCGGCACAAAAACAGAAATCAAAAACATGAACTCTTTTCGCGCTGTGCAAGGAGGCATCGCCTACGAAGTCGCACGACAAACGGCGTTGCTTGATCGCGGGGAACGCGTCGTGCAGCAAACGCGCCGCTGGGACGAAGCGCAATCGATCACGATTGCAATGCGATCGAAAGAGCAAGCACAAGACTATCGCTATTTTGCCGATCCAGATCTCGGGGGCATCGCGCTCTCAGACCAGCTGATCACCCAAGTGCGCGATGCACTGCCAGAACTGCCGCTTGCCAAACGCCAACGGTACGAGCAGCAATACGGATTGTCGGAGTACGATGCGGCATCGTTGACGGCGCACGTTGCGCTGACCAAGCTGTTTGACGAGGCGATGGCACATGCTGCCGATGCCAAAACGGTTGCAAACGTATTGCTGGGCGACGTGTGCGCGTACGCGAATGCCCACGATGCGCCATTGTCCACACTGCCCATCACCGGTGCGCACATCGCACAGCTCGCAGCACTGCTTGCACAAGGGACGATTTCCCAACCAATTGCCAAAAAAGTGCTCAAACAAACACTGCAAACGGGAGAGGCACCAAACGACATCGTCGCCACACAAGGACTGACCCAAATCCAAGACAGCGATGCGATCGATGCCCTCGTCACACAAGTGATCACGGCGCATCCCCAATCCGTCGCGGACGTTCGTTCCGGAAAAACCCAGGCACTGGGCTTTCTCGTCGGTCAAGTCATGCGCGCCTCACAAGGCAAAGCCAATCCTGCGCTCGTCAATGAACTGCTCAAGAAACGCTTGTGATGCTGCGCCTTCCTTTTGGTGTGAAACGATACAAAATGGGTGCCCCCGCATCCGATGCACAATGAACAAAAACCCCCTTCTCAAACTGAGGAGGGGGCAATTGTACACCATACAGGGGTTGTTCTGATGCATGCAGCGCAAAACGAATCCGGATCCAGGCGTATCTCTATACCGATGCAATCAAGGGCATTGTACATATTTGAAATATATGTGTGGAAGGACGTCATTTCTGTGCGTGGTGTGACAGAGACCCCTTATCCACAAACGCGGATAAGGGGTCAGCACATTAGACCGATTTGCAGGAGCTTCGCTCAATGATCGTCGCATCGAGCAACTCGATCAGCTGTGCGGCGCTGTCACGGCTAATTTGGTCGAGCAAGATCGACACGACGCGCTCCGCGAACGTCTCGCATCTTGTGCCGACAACCGTAATTGGAACCGGTAAAAACGCAAGCTCAGGGACATCGTCATAGCAAATAATCGAATAGTGCTCAGGGCATTCCAAACCGTGGTCACGCATCGCTTGCATAAATCCAACAGTCACTTCATACGATCCTGTAATATAACTAGAAGGACGCTGGGTGTTGAGCGCACACTGACGTCCCGCAGCGTATCCGTGCGTCCACGATATCCCTTTCGTATCGATGACGACCGAACCTTCACGTGGGATGGCGCGCGCTGCCGCCTCTTCCAAAAATCCGATCACTTTTTCATATTGTGTCGCATGGTCTTCCGTGACGACACCGACGTACGCGATGCTGCGATGACCACGTCCATGCAAA
>JAGWXQ010000032.1 GCA_018969805.1 Paenibacillaceae bacterium
TCGTGCAGTGCGGACATCTTTTTATTTTACACCAATGTCAGGGGGCATTGTACACCATGTACACAATTGCACCAGAAGAAAAAGAATTGTACTTGTTTCATGAGGGGACGCTGTATCATAGCCATCTGATGTTTGGCGCGCACGTCGTGCGCATCGATGGAGTCGATGGTGTGCGCTTTTGTGTATGGGCACCGCGTGCGCAGGCGGTGCGTGTTGTCGGTGATTTTAATGGTTGGGCGACGCATGCGCATCCGTGCACACGGACGTTTTTTGGGGTATGGAGTGCATTCGTCCCTGGGATTGGGGACGGCGCAGTATACAAATATGCGATCCAGTCGATGCATGGGGAATGGAAAATGAAAGCCGACCCATACGCCTTTCGCGCAGAAGTGAGACCGCTTTCTGCTTCGATTGTTTGTGATTTGCGCACGTATGTGTGGAATGACGCGGAGTATCGGAAGCGCGTCGCATCGCAAGCACCGTACGATCAGCCGATCAATATGTATGAAGTACACATGGGTACGTGGAAAAGACACGCTGACGGCAGCCTGTACACGTATGCGGAGCTTGCGGACACATTGTTGCCGTATGTCGCCGAAATGGGATATACGCACATCGAGCTGTTGCCACTTGCCGAACATCCGTACGATCGATCGTGGGGGTATCAAGCGACGGGGTTTTTCGCGGCGACGAGCCGATATGGCACACCGCAGGAGCTGATGGCGTTTATTGATCGCGCGCATCAGCTGGGCATTGGGGTCATTATGGATTGGGTCCCCGGTCATTTTGGCAAAGACGATCATGGATTGCGGCAGTTTGATGGATCGCCGACGTTCGAACCCGAAGATGAGCGTTTGTCCGAAAAACTGCAATGGGGTACGCTCAGTTTTGATTTTGGACGTCCAGAAGTGCGCAGTTTTCTGATTTCCAACGCCCTCTTTTGGTTGGACATCTTTCACATGGACGGGTTTCGTGTGGATGCGGTAGCAAGCATGTTGTATCTCAATTTTGGCAAAGGCGAGGAGCGTCTCCTCTTTAATGCATACGGTGGTCATGAAAACATCGATGCCATCCACTTTATACAACAACTGAATAAGACGGTTTTTTCGTATGTCCCGCACGCACTCATGATCGCAGAAGATTCGACCGCATGGCCACAAGTGACGGCACCGATCGACCACGGTGGACTGGGGTTTAATTATAAGTGGAACATGGGATGGATGAACGATATACTCGAATACATGGAGCACGATCCGATTTACCGCAAATACCACCATGGTTTACTTACGTTTTCGTTTGCGTATATGCATGCCGAAAATTATGTGTTGCCCTTTTCGCACGATGAAGTCGTACATGGAAAAAAATCGCTGCTGGACAAAATGCCGGGCGATTACTGGCAGAAGTTTGCCAATTTGCGGGCGTTGTATGGGTTTATGATGGCGCACCCAGGAAAAAAATTGTTGTTTATGGGCAGTGAGATCGGAATGTTTTCGGAGTGGAAAGACTTAGACCAAATTGATTGGCACTTGCTTGAATATCCTATGCATGAGAGCATGCAACGGTATGTGCGCGACCTCAATTGGTTTTATCGCAATCATCCGGCATTGTGGCAAAAAGACCATGACAAAGATGGCTTTTCGTGGATTGCAGGTGACGATGTCGAACAAAGCGTACTCGTATTCGTCCGTCATGGAGTAGAACAGCATGTAGTCGTCGTGTGCAATTGGACTCCTGTCGTACGCCACGGTTATCGCGTCGGTTTGCCCAGTGGTGTTGCATACGATGAAGTATGGAACAGCGACGCACGGGCATACGGTGGTTCGGATGTGCGCAATGAACGCATTGTGACCGAGTGTTCGTCATGGCAAGGCAAGCAACACAGCGCGGTGTTGACACTGCCCCCTCTTGCGACGATCGTACTCGCTCCACGGAATTGAAACCTACATTGCATTGAAAGGGGAGTGCAACGATGCGCAGCAAACGATGCATCGCCATGTGCTTGGCAGGGGGAGAAGGGCGACGCCTCGGTCCACTCACCCACCACCTCGCCAAGCCAGCAGTTCATTTTGGAGGCAAATACCGCATCATCGACTTCACACTGTCCAATTGCACCAACTCTGGCATTGACACGGTCGGCGTATTGACGCAATATGAGCCCCTCGTGCTTAATTCGTATATCGGCATCGGGAGTGCGTGGGATCTTGATCGCAAAGATGGCGGCGTTACGGTACTTCCTCCTTTTGTCGAACAACAAGGAGGAAATTGGTACAAAGGCACCGCAAACGCGATATACCGCAATATGGCATTTATTGAGCGGTACGATCCTGAATACGTGCTCGTCATTTCCGGGGACCATATTTATAAGATGGACTACGAACGCATGCTTCATTTTCATCGCACGCGCAATGCGGATGCAACGATTGCGGTCATTCAGGTCGATTGGAAAGACGCGAGTCGCTTTGGCATACTGGCGACGAATGAGCGCGATCAAGTCATTGATTTTGCAGAGAAACCCGCAAAACCGCAAAGCAATTTGGCATCGATGGGCGTGTATATGTTTAACTGGAAAACGCTCAAGGCGTATTTGCAGCAAGATGAGGCCAACAAACTGTCGTCCAACGACTTTGGGAAAGACATTATTCCAGCGATGTTGTTTGAAGGGACGCGCGTATTTGCGTATCCGTTTGAAGGGTATTGGAAAGATGTTGGCACGATTGACAGTTTGTGGGAAGCGAATATGGATTTGCTTGCCGATGAGCCGACACTCGATTTGTTTGACGACCGTTGGCGCATTTACTCACAAAACACGTATCAGCCACCACAGTACATCGCACCACAAGCACGGGTGACGCGCTCGATGGTCAATGAAGGGTGTACAGTATATGGGGAAGTCGATCATTCGGTGTTGTTTTATGGATCGCACGTCGCGCCAGGTGCGCTCGTACGCGACTCTGTGATCATGCCCAACGCGGTCATCGGTGCGGGCGCGGTCGTCATCCGTGCCATCGTTGGTGAAGGAGCGACCGTGACCGATGGGTGTTCGATCGGGCATCCGACCGGGGATATAACATTGATCGCCAGCGATCAATGGGTGCGCAAAGGGGTGCTCGCATGAAACACATGATGGGAGTCATTAACTGCATTCAAGAGCGCGTTGATCTTGGCGCGCTGACAGCGCATCGATGTGTCGCTGCCGTGCCCTTTGGGGGACGGTATCGGCTGATCGATTTTGTCCTCTCCAATATGGTGAATTCGGGCATTGAAGATGTCGCGGTGCTGACGGAGGACAACGTCCGTCCGCTTATGGACCATTTGGGTTCGGGGAAAGAGTGGGATCTGGATCGAAAACGGGGTGGATTGTTTGTCCTCCCATCCAATGGGCACGGCAAGCGCGCGAGTGACATTGAGCAGTTAAGGGCACACCGCGATTTTTTCCATCGCGGAACGCAAGAGTACGTCGTCATTGCGCGCAGCCACATCGTATGCAATGTCGATTTGCGTCGGGTGCTGCACGCACACGAACAATCCGGCGCAGACGTGACTGCACTGTATTATTGCACGACAGAAGATGTGGATGCTTCGTTTGACATCGATGCGTTTGGGCGCATTGCCGCAATGCATGCATCGCCAAAGGGACTCGTCTTGAAAAACGCCCCGATCGACGTATACATGATGCGGAAATCGTGGTTGCTTGATGTGATCGACGAACCGCAGGGAGCGATAAGTGTCGAACAGCGCATTTTGGAGCGATTGCACGACGTGCGCGTGTACGCATATTGTGTCGATGCGTATGTCGGCATCATCGATTCGATCACAAGCTACTATCGCCACAGTATGGCACTGTTGCAGCCGGATGTATTGCGCGAATTGTTTTTCCGTGGAGCTCCGATTTATACAAAAGTCAAAGACGAGCCCCCGACAAAATATGCCGATGCATCCCACGTGCACAATGCGCTCATTGCCAATGGCTGTATCATTAATGGATGCGTGGAAAACAGCATAATTTTCCGTGGCGTGCGCATTCATGCAGGCGCAGTCGTGCGCAACAGCATCGTGATGCAAAACGGGGAAATTAGTGAGCACGCACACGTCCAGCATGCGATACTCGATAAAGAAGTGTATGTAGAGGCAGAACACAACGTAGTCGGAACGGCCGATGCGCCCCACGTAGTACCAAAGAAGAAGGTGCACGCAATTGCCTAACATCTTGATGGCAGCTTCAGAAGCAACACCGCTTGTCAAAAGTGGCGGGCTCGCAGACGTGATCGGTTCCTTGCCCATGGCACTCGTGCGCAGGGGATTCGATGTCCGTGTGGTCATGCCCAAATATGAAGACCTCGATGCGTCATGGGTGGATCGACTGCAATTTTTAACGTCGTTTATTGTACAAGTGGGATGGCGACGCCAACATTGTGGCGTGTTTTCTTTGAAACACGAAGGAGTCACGTACTATTTGATTGACAATGAATGGTATTTTCGCCGCCGTGGGCTATATGGCTATGGAGACGATGCCGAACGGTTTGTGTACTTTTGTGAAGCAGCAGCAGAAATGCTCGCGCACATCGATTGGGTGCCGGATGTGGTGCATGCGCACGATTGGCATGCGGCACTCCTTCCGGTGTTTCTCAAAACGCACTATGCACAGCGACCAACACGAACGGTGTTTACGATCCACAACATTCGGTACCAAGGTGTGTTTGATCGCTCGGTCATGCACGATTTGCTCAATTTGGGTCCAGAGCACGACCACAGCGGTGCGCTCGAGTATTATGGTGCGACAAACTTTATGAAAGGCGGCATCGTGTACAGCGATATCGTCAGTACCGTCTCCCCGACGTATGCAGAAGAAATTCGGACACAGAGCTATGGAGAAGGACTTCATGGAGTGCTCGCATCTCGAAACGTTTGGGGAATGATCAACGGCATCGATACAACAGAGTACAACATCCTCACGGACCGTTTTCTTGGAGAAGAAACAAACGACGTGCGTGCACGCAAACGTGCGATGAAGCAACAGCTCCAACAAACAGGACAGCTGGACATCGATCCCGACGTACCGTTGATTGCGATGGTGACGCGGCTTGTCGCGCAAAAAGGTGTCGATCTTGTGTTGCATGCGTTTGATGCGCTTATGCAGCGGGATGTGCAGTTTGTCTTGCTCGGAGCGGGCGATGCACAGTACGAGCATGCGTTTCGCAGTGTGTGCGGGCGGTACCCTGGTCGTGCAGCCGCACACATCGCCTTCGATGAACGCTTGTCGCGATGGATGTATGCAGGTGCAGATGCGCTCTTGATGCCGTCACAGTTTGAGCCGTGTGGCATCGGACAGCTGATCGCGATGCGCTATGGAACCGTACCGATCGTTCGTGCGACCGGTGGGTTAAAAGACACCGTGCTCCCTTTTGATGAGACGACGGGATACGGGCACGGATTTACGTTTGTTTTGTATTATGCCCATCATATGCTTGATGCGATCGATCGAACGCTTGGGGCGTATGCACACAAACCGACGTGGGACCGCATCGTCTCGAATGCGTTGTACCAAGACTGGAGCTGGGATGCGTCGGCAGATGCCTATGCAGCCATGTACGAGGAGTTACTCAAGGCGTAAGGGGGCATGGCGATGAAAGTCGGGCAAACAGTATACTTGCAGACGATTCGCGAATATTGCGAAGAAGATGAGCTGCGGTATCGGTCGCGCATCGCCGAACTCACGGATCAAGAACTCCTGCTTGAAGTGCCCTTCGATGAACAACGCCGCATTTTAAAAGTGTTTGCATCGTTTGAGACACTTACAGGTTTTTATGTATCAGAAGACGGAATACGCAATTACTTTGAAACAAAAGTAACAGGATTTCGCAAGCAAGACGTCCGTCTGATGGTCGTACAGCGGCCAGCCAAGCAAGACATTCGCAGGTTGCAAAGGCGGAATTTCTTACGTCTAATGGTTGATTTGGAAATGGCGATTTGCGTGCGGCATTATCGGCAAGTCGTGACGACGCAAGACATCGGTGGAGGCGGGGTGAGTTTTTTTGGACACGCCCAAGATCCAATAGAGCTCGGGGATGCGATGACGTGCTGGCTCGCATTGCAAAAAAAAAATGGGACGATCGAATTTATTTTCTTAGACGGAATCGTTATCCGCATCCGCCCACTGCAAGGAAAAGGCCAGCTGTACGTATTGCAGTATACGTATATTTCTCAAGAAGACCAGCAAAAAATTATTCGTTATGTGATCGAAGGACAAATCGCAAAGCGGAAAACATAACAACAAGCATCGCTCGTGCATGGGAGTGCCCAGACGCTGCTTGTTTTTCTGCGTATTGCGTGTTATGAGGGATGCGTGGGAGGCACATGGGAGACACGTTCCTCCTGATGGTGTATTCAATTTGTCTGTTTCAAAAAAATGCCGTTTGCTTCCTGGGCGTACCCAATAATCTGGATGGATGTTTGCAATAGGAGCGTAGTTTTAGGATGCGATTTGTAGTATATATGTATCGTTTGCAAAAACGATTCCTCCTATATCAATGCATGGCTCTTGTGGCAAACAACACGATGTGCTCCGTATGTGTATCGTTGCATGATGAAGGGCACGGTATTTTTGCACGCCTGCAAGTACCGGTGGTATACTGATCACAAACGGTACATGGATGGTGGGCTGCGGTGGGCAACGAACGACGGATCATCAACGTGGCAATCGATGGGCCAGCGGGTGCAGGGAAAAGCACCGTGGCACAGCGTGCAGCACACGTACTGGACTTCATATACGTCGATACAGGGGCGATGTATCGGGCGATGACGTTGGCATGGATGCGCGATCGGTGTGTGATCGATGCGCAGTTTGTTACGGCGCACGATGTGTCGTTTGTTTCGGTCAATGGACACTTGCGCATACACCTCGATGGGAAGGATGTGCATACGGACGTGCGTTCTCCGGAAGTGTCACAGCACGTCGCGGCCGTATCGGCGCATCGCGTCGTACGAGAGCGTCTCGTCGCGCTGCAGCGTCGGATCGCAGCGGATGGTGGGGTCGTTATGGATGGACGGGATATCGGTACTGCGGTGTTGCCCGACGCTGCGGTTAAGGTGTTTTTGACCGCCAGTGTGCACGTGCGTGCGGCGCGAAGGTGTGCAGAGTGGGGCGGCGCATCGCTCGAAGATGTCGCGGAGGCGATTCGTGCTCGCGATGCGCGGGATGAGACGCGGGAGCAGTCGCCGCTCGTCTGTGCACCGGATGCGCTGCGCATCGATAGTACGCACATGACGATCGATGCGGTCGTGGGCACGATCGTGCACGCGGTTCAGGCGGTGATTCATCGTGTATGACGTGTCGCGGCGGTTGTTGTTCATGCTTTGTCGCGTGCTGTTTCGGTTGCGGTTTGACGGATTGGAGCACGTACCGCGCGACGGGGCGGTTGTGCTTTGTTGCAACCACCGAAGTTTGTGGGATCCGGTGTTGCTTGGAATTCCGTTGACACGACAAGTGCATTTTATGGCAAAAGCCGAGTTGCTGCGTGTGCCGGTGTTGCGTGCATTGCTTCGGTCGTATGGGATTATTCCAGTGTCTCGCGGGCAGCTCGGTCTGGATACGATCAAGACCGCATTACGGCTGCTGCGCGATGGGCGCGTGGTGGCACTGTTTCCAGAAGGGACACGTTCGCGGACGGGTGCGCTTGGTGAAGGAAAAAAAGGTGCCGCAAGTATGGCGATGCGTTCCGGGGCGGTCGTCGTCCCCGTTGCGATTTGTGGGACGTACAAATGGGGCGCATCGATGCGCGTTACGTATGGAGCCCCGTTTGAATGGCAACCAGAACAAACGATGGCCCCTGGCGATGCGCTACAAAAATGGACCGATGCGCTTATGGAACGCATCGGCCAAATGATCGTCGATGATTGATGAGGCGGGAAAAAAATTACTTTGCACCAATGTTCATTCATTGATTGATTTCTCGTTTTGCCTGTGATATCCTAAAAACAAAAGTGGTAAGGCTGCACCGCACCTATTCTGCTTTTTCGCCACTACCCCAAGGAGGTTTATGTCATGGTCGAACACACGGAGCTTGAAGTGCACACATCCGACGATCAATGGATGGAAGGCGCGCCGATGTTTAAGAAAGGAGAGACGGTGACGGGCACAGTCATCAAGATCGAAGACGATTGTGCGTACGTCGATATCGGGTACAAGTACGACGGCATGATTCCGATTCGGGAGTTGACGTTTCTGCCCTCTGCAAACGTCTCCGACATTTTGCAACTCGGGCAAGAAGTGACGTGCCGCATTGTCAATATCAATGACGCACAAGAAACACTGACGCTATCGAAAAGACAAGTGGATAGTGAGAAGTCGTGGGCGCAAGTCCAGCAATACAAAGACGAGGAAGCCGTATTTGAGGTCAAAATCGTCGATGTCGTCAAAGGTGGACTTGTCGCGGATTGTGGTGTGCGTGGATTTATCCCCGCATCGATGATCGATCGGTACTTTATCGATGATTATTCGTCGTACAAAGGACGCACACTGGCAGTTAAAGTGAAGGAAATCGACAAAGCGAACAACAAACTCATTTTGTCGCACAAGGAAGTGGCAGAAGCGGACTATCAGTCCAAAAAAGAGCAATTGTTTGCAAACTTGTCGTTGGATCAAGTGATTGAAGGCACTGTACAACGATTGACAAAGTTTGGGGCGTTTATTGATATTGGGGGCATCGACGGCTTGTGCCACATTTCAGAGCTTTCGTGGCACCACGTAGACAAACCATCGGACATCGTGCGTGAAGGGGACAAAGTACTCGTACGCGTCATTAAAATTGATCCGTACAACCAACGCATTTCGCTCAGCATCAAAGCGGCTGCACCAAGCCCGTGGGAACAGCTTGGGGATGCGATTGGCATTGACGACATCATTGAGGGCAGAGTGAAGCGCATTGTCGATTTCGGGGCGTTCATCGAAATTCAGCCAGGTATTGAAGGACTTGTGCACATTTCGCAATTGGCGCGCAGACGCATTTCGACACCGTTTGAAGTGTTGGAAGTAGGACAGCACGTTCGTGCCCGTGTTCTTGATGTCAACATCCCAAACCGCCGTATTTCTTTGAGCATTAAGGAAGTCGAAGATTTGCCTTCGTTGCACCAAGACTTTTCGGACGACGATCGTGCGGATGAAGATGCATCTGAAGGAGGCATGCAGACGACGCTCGGCGAGCGCTTTGGCCAGCAGTGGTCGCAGTTGCGGTAAACAAGAAGCGGTGTGGCGAAGACACTTTGTGGGTGTCTTCGCCACTGTTTTGTGTTTGGGAAGCATGGAGGGGTGCGTTGGATGGAGGTCGATTCGTAAAGCGTTTGTAGCAAAAGACGCTGCAATAAAATCAATTACGTTATTTTTTTAGGGAGCAATAGTATGTGGCTGATTTCGATTTCATATTATAGCGTACATGCTCATAATGATCGCTATTTTCAATTATTTTCGAATAAATAACAAAGTGACCTGCATCCTTATTTCAAACCAACTATCCGTGTTACAAAAAATCTTTTGCGATCAATTAAAAGGCACTCAGGGGATACATGTGTTCAATTGGGGATGAGTATGACTAAATGGGTTGTCTAAACGTGTCTACAATGCTACCTTTCTTATTTATAATTAGAGATAAAGTTTTTCCGCTCGTTGATGTTATTGTAATTTCTTGATTCATTAACGTACCTTTAATAAAAGTAAGGGAAAGTTCATTTCCATTTAACGCCCAACTACTTAAAACTTTACCTTGACGATAATGTTGTTTAGCGTCCCATGATCCAGATGCAATTGAAGGAAGAATGAATGTATATGTTCCGGTAGTATTAAAGTTTAAATCTAGATATGCAAGTTCATGTTTCGTTTCGTTTGGTTTTTTTAGAATGATGTATAGCGGGGAAGGGAAGTACGATCCGGTGAAGAGAGCGCTACGAAATGAATCGCTACTCGTAGAAGACGAGCTCTGCCCATATTTTACAGCTCTTACATTATACGAATGCGTATCGTTTTTTCTTACATTTTTTATTGTTGCTTGTGTTCCAGTAAGGACTTCCGTCCCATTTAGCTCGTATGCGGTTGCTCCTGAAATAGGTTCCCAATTTAATTTTAGTATTTCAGAATTTTCGTCGTAGGAATGTGTTACTTTTGGCATTTCCAAACCGGTTTTGCCAATCACTTTGTTTGTCGTTGTTGATCCAGCTTCATTTTCGGCGACGACATAGAAGGAATAGGTAGTTGCTGCGGGGAGATTGCTGAACGTTTTCTTGTAAGTAGTACCATCTTGTGCGTTCCATTTTTCACTAAA
>JAGWXQ010000033.1 GCA_018969805.1 Paenibacillaceae bacterium
GCTGCGTTTGGCCAAGGAGGCATTATCGTCACACCGATGCAGCAGCTGATGGCGTATGCAGCGATCGCCAATGGCGGGAATCTGATGCGTCCGTACGTCATTAAAAAAATCATCGACCCGCAATCAAACCGCGTCGTGCGGGAAACGACACCACGCGTCGTGCGGCGCGTTGTGTCGCCCGCTGTTGCAGCGCAATTGACGACGTACCTCGAACAAGTCATTTCCGATCAAGAGCGCGGCACCGGCCGCAGGGCGTATATTGAGGGCGTGCGCATCGCGGGAAAGACGGGTACGGCAAACAAAGTCGTCGGGGGCAATTATGCGGACACAGCTTGGGTCGTCTCGCTCATTGGGTTTGCACCGGTCGAACAGCCCCGAATCGCCGTCGCGGTCATTATCGACGAACCCAACCTCGGTGGGGACTCCAACCGTGCGGGGGAAGCGACCGCACCGTTGTTCCGGGCGATTGTCGAACAAACGTTGCGGTACAAAAATGTGTTGCCAAAATTCGGAAATACGGCCATTCGTTCGTCTGTACCATCACACGATGCGCAAGAGCTCGTACGCCCTTTGGGGACTGCGCCTGTGGCACACGATGTGATCGGCGCGTATGAGTCACTTACGACGGAAGAAGCGCGATCGCGATTGGCTTCGGGACCGTGGTCGGTGCAAGTCGTTGGATCTGGTTCGCGCATTGTCGGGCAAGTGCCGCGGTCTGGAACGGCCCTCGCCCCGGGATCGACCGTATATGTGTTTACGGACGCGCAACAACTGAGCATACCCGATATGCGGGGTCTCAGTTTGCGCGATGCAGTGACCGTATGTACGTTTGTCCAAAAAGAATGTACGTTTGATGGGGAAGGATACGTCGTATCGCATACGGAATCCGTCGATGGCGTAGTGCACATCGTGCTGGAACATACGCCGAGCAAACCGCCTCCACCGACAAATACGCCCCCTGAAGGCATTGAGGCGCACGATGTTCAAGCGCAGGAATAAGGAACGCTGTGTAGGCATACCGTATCGTACACAAAGGAGACGATGCGTGTGCACAAAAGCGCCCAGCGCATACGAATATTGCTCATCGCCACACTCGTCGTTTTCGCGGTACTGATTGGACGACTGACGTGGGTGCAGCTCATATCAGGACCAAAATGGACCGACAAGGCGATGCAGTCGTGGCGCCGCGAAATTCCGATCGCCCCAAAGCGCGGCAACATCATCGATCGGCGCGGTGTCCCCCTTGTCGTCACCGTGACGGCACCAAGCGTGTATGTCGTCCCCGCCCAAGTGCGTGATCCACGGCATACGGCGCGGACGCTCGCACGGCTGCTTGGCGTGGCAGAGCAGCGCATGTTTCGCGATGTTACGCGTTCTTCCATGCTCGTGCGCATCCAGCAAGGACGCAAGCTCCCGCAGCACATCGCCCAAGCCGTGCGCCACGCGGCCTTGCCTGGCGTGTTTGTAGCAGAAGACCATCTGCGCGTCGCAGTGTATGGCGCGCTCGCCGCACACGTGCTCGGTGTCACGGGCATAGACAATCAGGGGCTCACAGGCATTGAAGCGCGATACGATGAGGCACTGCGCGGACGACCAGGCAGCATCGGGTACATCGCAAATGCACGCGGTGCGATGATGCCCCATACTGCGATGCGCGAGGTGCCGAGCCAAGCGGGGAATGACGTCGCACTGACGATCGATGCGCGCATCCAGACGGTTGTCGAACGCGAGCTCGATACGGCAATGGCAGCACTGCGCCCACGGCACGTGCTCGCTGTCGCCGTCGATCCGCGCGATGGATCGATTTTGGCGATGGGATCGCGTCCGACGTTTGATCCGGCGCGCTTTCGCGACACCCCATCGGCGGTGTACAACCGCATTTTGCCGATTTGGATGACGTACGAACCGGGTTCGACGTTTAAGATTATTACTTTGGCTGCTGCATTGCAAGAGCGCGTTGTTTCTTTGGACGATTCATTTTTTGATTCTGGTGCGATCACTGTCGGGGGCGCGACGCTGCATTGTTGGAAACACGGTGGACACGGACAGCAGACGTTTGCAGAAGTCGTGCAAAATTCATGCAATCCCGGATTTGTCGTACTGGGGCAACGGCTGGGTAAAGAGCGGTTGTTTCATTATATTCGTGCGTTTGGATTTGGAAAAAAGACGGGTATCGAGATCGGTGGCGAAGAAAACGGCATTTTGTTTTCACTCCCGCGCGTTGGACCGGTCGAATTGGCGACGACGGCGTTTGGGCAAGGGGTGTCCGTCACGCCGATACAGCAAGTGATGGCTGTCGCGGCGGCGATCAATGGCGGGACGTTGTACGCCCCACGTCTTGTGCACGCATTGCGCGATGGTGGGCGGGTCGTACGTACGTTTCCCCCACGGGCTGTGCGCACGCACATTATCGATGCAGCGACTTCCAGGGCGATGCGGCAGACGCTCGAATCGGTCGTCGCTTTGGGGACGGGAAGGCAAGCGTTTGTGGAAGGATACCGCGTCGGAGGGAAGACCGGTACGGCGCAAATCGTCGTCAACGGCCGGTATTCGTCATCGGAGCACATCGTATCGTTTGTCGGGTTTGCCCCTGCGGACGATCCGCGCGTGCTCGTATACGTCGCAGTAGACAATCCGGTCGGTATCCAGTTTGGGGGGCGCGTCGCTGCTCCGATTGCGGGGCGCATGTTGCACGATGCACTGCGCATACTCGATGTACCCCCGCGCGTGGGAGGGCTTCCGCGCAAAGAGCAATATGGCGACGTCATGACGGTTGTCGTGCCAGATGTCGTCGGGGCGACCAAAAAAGACATTATGGAGCGCATCGGGGTCGACGTCACGCTCGTGCACTATGGAGAAGGGACGCACGTCGTCTGGCAGCAGCCGGTCGCGGGGACGCGCGTGCCCGTCGGGTCCCGGGTACAAGTATATTGGAGGAATTGAGGGATGCATATGCGGGTGCGGGACGTGGTGCAGCTGTTGCCGTATGCACGCGTATACGGCGATGTGGAGGTGGAAGTGCGGGGCATCGCGGTGCATTCGCAGCATATTTGTGCGGGCGATCTGTTTTGCTGTGTGCGCGGGGTACGTGGCGATGGGGAGGCGTACGTCGTGGACGCCCTTGCACGCGGGGCGGTCGCCGTGATCGCGTCCCGCATCGTGACGACAGACGTGCCGGTGATCGTCGTACGTGACGTTCGCCGTGCAGCTGCAGCCGTTGCCGCGGCACTCGCAGGCCACCCATCAAAGCAGATGCGCATCGCTGCCGTGACGGGGACAAATGGCAAGACGACGACGACAGCGATGATCGACCACATATGGCAAGCGTTGCACATCCCAAGCGGGCTCATCGGCACGGTCGTCACACGGTATGGGGACGTGTGCACGCATGCGTCATTGACGACACCGGACGTGTGTTCGCTCCAGCGGACGTTGTGTGCGATGCGTGATGCGGGTGTGCAGCGGGTTGCGATGGAAGTGTCCAGTCATGCGCTCGATCAAGGGCGCATCATCGGGGTCGATGTCGATGTTGCGGTGTTGACAAACATTACACACGACCATTTGGATTACCACAAAACGATGGAAGCGTACGTCCGGGCAAAGACGTTGTTGTTTTCGCGTCTGGGCAACGTCCACGGGCGGGTGGCCGTCATCAATGCAGACGATGCGTACGCGCAGCAGTGTATCGACGCGACCGCGGCGTCCGTCGTCACGTATGGCATCGCTTCTGAGGCGGATGTCCGTGCAACGCACATCGTATGTACGTTAGATGAGACGACGTGTGTCGTGCGCACGCATGAGCAGAGCGCGTTGCTGCGGTTGCCCGCCGTCGGGTCGTTTCAGGTCGCCAATGCGCTTGCGGCACTGTGTGTGGTCATGACGGAAGGAGTGCCTTTGCATCGTGCATGCGCGGCACTCGCGTCATTTGCACCGATGCGTGGACGCATGGAGCGCGTGCGTGCGGCGACGCACTGCACGGTATTTGTCGATTATGCGCATACGCCCGACGGGCTGCGTGCGGTGTTGGGCGAACTGCGCTTATTAAAGCGCGGGCGGCTCATTACGGTGTTTGGCTGTGGGGGTGAGCGCGATACAGAAAAACGCCCGCTGATGGGGGCAATCAGTGCAGCGCACAGCGACATGACCGTCGTGACATCGGACAATCCGCGCAGCGAGCGTCCAGAGGACATCGCGTCAGACATCGTTTCGGGTATTGCGGAGGACCACGAAGTCCACGTCGTGCTTGATCGCGCACGCGCGATTGCGTTTGCGCTTGACGTGGCGACCGAAGACGACGTCGTGTTGGTCGCTGGAAAAGGGCATGAGACGGTGCAAACGATCGGTTCGGAGCACATCCCTTGTGACGATGCGCACATTGTCGCTGCATGGGTGGCGGCACGATGAGGCGCACGGATGTCCGCACGGTCGCGTTTGATGCAGGCGGTGTATGGCGCGGAGCGCATGCACCGTACGTGCACGGGGTGGCGATCGACTCCCGCACGGTGCAGTCTGGGGATGTGTTTGTCCCGCTGCCGGGCGTGCACACCGATGGACATGCGCACGTCGAAGAAGCGTGCGATCGCGGTGCTGTCGCCGTATTGTGGAGCGCGGATCGCCCGAATCCCCCGGTATGTGCGATTGTCGTCGATGATCCGTTGCGGGCACTGCAGCGGTGGGCGCACGCACATCGGGTTCGGGAGCAGTACGTATGCGTCGCGATTACGGGCAGCGTCGGGAAGACATCGACCAAGCAGCTCGTGCATAGCGTGCTTTCCCAAACATACAAAACACATGCGACCGATGGCAATCAAAACAATGAAGTCGGCTTGCCACTAACGCTGCTGCGCGCTCCCGAAGAGACGACGCACGTCGTCACGGAGATGGGGATGCGTGGACTCGGACAAATATCGTTGCTCTCGCACATCGCACAGCCGGATGCGGCGGTCATCACATGCATCGGGGAGGCGCACATACAGGAGCTCGGTTCGCGCGCACGCATTGCGGAGGCAAAGGCAGAAATCGTGCACGGCTTGCGTGGGGTATTGTGGTGCCCGAAAGAGCCACTGCTGGAACCATGGATCGTGCAATCGCCGCATGTTGACGTGCGGTATATCGACGAGGAGTGGCAGATCGAAGACGTCTGCATCGATGCGCATCAGACGTCGTTTTCGCTGCAAGGACGAACGTATACGATCCCAATGCTTGGGGCGCACCAGGCGCACAATGCGCGGTACGCGATCGCGATCGGACGGTGGGCTGGTGTCACAGAAGAAGACATCGCCAATGGGCTTGCGCACACGTCCGAAATCGCGATGCGCCTCGTACCGCATACGACGCGGGACGGCGTCATCGTGTGGGACGATACGTACAATTCGAGTCCCCGTGCCGTACGCGCAGCACTCGACACGCTGATCGCCGCATCGCATACGGGAAAAAAATACGCGGTACTTGGCGATATGCGGGAGCTCGGCGCGGAGTCGGTCGATGCACACATGCGCATCGGTGCCGATGCCCGCATCGGTTTGCTGGCTGGGCTTGTGACAGTAGGCGAAGAAGCGCTTGCGATACACGACGCAGCCAAAGATGCACATCGCCAAACCGTCGTGCGTCATTTTGCGCATGTCGCAGATGTGGTACACTATATCAAACACATCGTCCGTGAAGGCGACATTGTGTTGTGCAAAGGGTCCCGATCGCTGCGTATGGAACGCATCGTACAGCAGTTGTTGCAGTGACGGGTACGGATCAAGGGGGATGAATGTGGAACTGCAGCCGATGGCGTTTGCTTCGCTCGTCGCGTTTGCATTGGCATTGTTGCTCGGACCGCTGTTCATCCCGCTGCTGCGCCATTGGAAACTCGGGCAAACGATTCGTCACGAGGGGCCGTCGCGGCATTTGACGAAGTCGGGAACACCGACGATGGGTGGGATCATGATCGTGCTCGCGTGCGCTCTGCCATTTTGGCGCCTTGCGGGTGGGACGTGGGACGTGCTGATTGTGGTCGTTGGCTTCCTCGGGTTTGGATTGATCGGCTTTTTGGACGACGCGATCAAATTGTTTTTTCGCCGATCGCTCGGACTGACCGCAAAACAAAAGCTGCTCGGTCAGTTTGTTGTCGCTGCGTGCGTCTGTGCGATGTGTGTGGCAAGTGGCCACGATACGACGATTGCGATTCCAGAGACGTTTCTGATATGGGATTTTGGATGGATGTACTATGTGGTCATGATATTTGTACTTGTAGGGCTTGCAAACGCAGTAAATTTTACCGATGGTTTGGACGGCTTGCTCTCTGGTACGGGGGCGATTGCGTTTGCAGCGTTTGCGGTGCTTGCGCTCGTCCGATCGGAGCATGAAGTCGTGTTTTTTGCTGCTGCGATGGTCGGGGCGTTGCTCGGATTTTTGGTGTACAATGCGCACCCTGCAAAAGTATTTATGGGCGATACGGGCAGTTTGGCGATTGGCGGTGGTCTTGGAGTCGTTGCGATGCTTACGAAGACGGAAGTGTTGCTTTTGGTCATTGGGGCGGTATTTTGGTTGGAGTTGCTTTCGGTCGTCATTCAAGTCGTTTCGTTTCGGTTGCGCAAAAAACGCGTGTTTCTCATGAGTCCGCTCCACCACCACTGGGAGCTCGTCGGTTGGTCTGAGTGGCGCGTCGTCGTCGTGTTTTGGAGCATTGCGCTCGGTTGTGCATGCATTGGGGTGTGGATGGGGGTATGATGCGGATGCGCTGTGTATGGGTGCTGGGTATGGGGCGCAGTGGGGTTGCCGCCGCACAGCTGCTCGTTGCCAAAGGGGTCGAAGTGACTGTCGTCGAGCAAAAGCCGTGGAATGCGGATGCCGATGCGCTGGCAGCGCTCGGTGTGCACGTCTTGTGTGGAGGGGACGAACGGCAGTTGCCCGCACACATCGATTGTTTGGTAAAAAGTCCGGGCATCGCACCGACACATCCACTTCTCGCTGCAGCGCGATCGCGCGCAGTGCCGATCGTGTCTGAAATTGACATCGCGGTTTCGTACTGGTCGGGCACGTTGATTGCGATTACGGGATCCAATGGCAAGACGACGACGACGACGCTGACGCACGCACTGTTGTGCGCAGGGGGGATTACATCCCATCTCGCGGGAAATATTGGCATTCCGCTGTCCCACGTCGTGCGGCAGGCCGCGCAGACGGACGTCATCGTCGCTGAGCTGAGCAGTTTCCAGCTTGAAGATACGTTTGCGCTGCGAGCGCACATCGCGGCGGTGCTCAATATTGTGCCGACGCACATCGATTATCATGGAACGATGGAGCGGTACGTGGCAGCCAAAAAACGCATCGTGCGCAACCAAACCGCAGAGGACCGTTACGTATACCCATATGGGGACGACGTGCTGTTTGCGGTCACTGCGGAAACGAAGGCAATGCCCGTACAATTTAGTGGGACGCATGCGGTCGAAAACGGTGTCGGGGTCGTCGATGGTGTGCTCACGTTGTGTAGAGACGGCACGCACACTCCGATCGTTCCTGTCGCGCAACTTGCGATGCCCGGTGCGCACAATGTCGCCAACGCCGCCTGTGCTGTGGCGATTGCTGTTTGGGCAGGCGTACATCCCCGTGCGCTCAGTAGTGTACTACGCACGTTTCGTGGGGTCGAACACCGCATCGAATACGTGGCGCATATTGATGGAGTGCAATATTACAACGACTCAAAATCGACCAATGTAACGGCGACAAAAACGGCTCTTTGTGCTTTTGGGCACACACCGGTCGTATTGATCGCGGGTGGACTGGACCGCGGTGTGCCTTCGGAGCAGTATGCATCGTGGTTTGCACAACCGCTGCGGGCGCTCGTGGCGATCGGACAGACGGGACCACAGCTTGCACAATTGGCACGCGGCTATGGGGTACCGTGTGTCGAAATCGAGCAACGCGATGCCGTAGACATGATGTGTGAGGCGGTCAATGGGGCGCGTGCGCTGGCGATTCAAGGCGACGTCGTGTTGTTGTCGCCGGGCTGTGCAAGCTGGGACGTGTATACGTCGTTTGAGATGCGTGGATCCATATTTAAGAAGCTCGTCATGGAGTACGTATGAGGCGCATCCACGTAGACGTGTCGTTGCTCGTGTATACGGTATTGTTGCTGGGCATCGGACTCTTAAGCGTATACAGTGCGTCGTCTGCTGCAGCACTGCATGCGTACGGAGATGCCTGGTACGATACAAAAAGACAGCTGTTGTTTGCATGTATGGGCGTTGTGGCGATGTGGGTGGCGATGCGGGTTCCGATTGAGACGTGGAAACGATGGGCGACACCGCTTTTGATCGCTGCGTTGATTGCGCTCATCGCGGTGCTGATTCCCGGCATCGGTGTTGTCCGTGGCGGTGCGCGCAGTTGGCTTGGGATCGGCAGTTTTGGCATCCAGCCATCCGAATTTATGAAAATTGCGCTGATCGTGTTTTTGGCACGGGGACTGTCGCAGCAGCACGTTTTGTCGTGGCGGGCGTTGTTCGTCCCACTTAGTGTTATTGGGGCGATTTTTGCACTCGTGATGCTGCAGCCCGATTTGGGTACGGGTGCTGTGTTGTGCGGTGCAGCCGGCGCGATGCTCGTCGTTGCGGGAATGCGCGCAGGGCATATGATTACGCTCGGTCTGTGTGCACTTGCGGGTGGCGGTGCGCTCATTGCTGTTGCACCGTATCGTCTAAAACGTCTGACTGCGTTTGTCGATCCGTGGTCGGATGCGCTTGGTGCGGGGTATCAGACGATCCAATCGCTGTTTGCGCTTGCGCCGGGTGGGCTGATCGGAGTAGGGTTTGGGCAGAGCATCCAAAAGCACAGCTATTTGCCGGAGCCGCAGACGGATTTTATTTTTGCAATATGGGCGGAAGAATGGGGCTGGATCGGCGCGGTCGCTGTGCTCGTGCTGTATGCGTTGCTGATCGTTCGTGGATGGACGATTGCGCTGCGCCTCCGCGATGCGTTTGCGTCGTTGCTTGCGAGCGGCATTACAGCGATGTGGACGGTGCAGGTCGTGATCAATGTCGGTGTCGTAATCGGGCTGTTGCCGGTGACGGGCATTACGTTGCCGTTGATGAGCGCGGGGGGATCGTCGCTCGTGCTGTTGCTCGCGTCGTTGGGGATGCTGCATCAGCTGGCAGCGAGCGGGAAGTAACCCTATAGGGAGGGCGCGCATGACGCACGATGAATGGGTACGCACACTGCGATCAATCGGTGACGTGCGGACCGATGCTGCACTCGCTGCGTATACGACGTGGCGCATTGGAGGCACTGCGGACGTACTCGTCGTCGTGCCATCGATCGAAGCATTGACGACGTTGTGTGCGCTCGCGCAGGCGCATGGGCAGCAGGTGACGGTGCTCGGGAGAGGGTCAAACGTGCTCGTTGCCGACGAAGGCGTGCGTGGGACGGTCGTGCTTTTGGGAAAGGCGTTTTCGTCGATCGTTCAGGACGATACGCGCGTGCACGTCGGTGCTGGATGCTCGCTCATTCGTCTGTGTGTCGTCGTGGCACGGTGGGGATTGAGCGGGCTTGAATTTGCCGGGGGCATCCCAGGCAGTGTCGGCGGTGCGGTCGTCATGAACGCCGGTGCACACGGCGGTTCGATGTCGTCGATCGTCACGCACGTCGAAGGCATCACGCGCGGCGGCACGCGCACAACGTGGACAACAAAGGAGCTAGAATTTGGATACCGCGCCAGTGCGATGCAGCAGCAGGACGTCGTGCTCACCGAAGTGCACCTCCAATTGGCCCACGGCGATCGCAAGCAGATCGCGCAGACGATGGCACACAATAAAGCGTATCGGATGCGTACACAGCCATTGCATCTTGCGTGCGCGGGCAGTGTGTTTCGCAATCCTCCGGGCGCGTATGCGGCAGCACTTATCGAGCAAGCAGGGCTTAAAGGTACGGAAATCGGGGGCGCAGTCGTCTCGCCGCTGCATGCGAATTTTTTTGTCAATGCAGGAAATGCGACGGCAAACGACATGCGTGCACTGATGCGCACTGTACGCGATCGGGTGTATGCTGTGCACGGCGTATGGCTCGAGCCGGAAGTACGGCCAATCGGCGGCCATGCGGACGCGTCGTGGCCATAACGGTCGTTGTGGAGACCAACAATCAA
>JAGWXQ010000240.1 GCA_018969805.1 Paenibacillaceae bacterium
TTTTTTTGTCTTCCGGAGGATGCGGATTTTTTGGTCCTCCCTGAAGTGCAGTTGTTGAACCGAATCCGCATTTCAAACCATCGATCCACTTCACACACGCAACACAAAATTTCGTATCGCCAAATTTACGATCCGTGTTCTTGTTGTATCGGGGTTTCTCTGTCCGTGTTGATCGAACGCGTCAAACAGATATGGAATTCTTGATTCCCCCGATTCCTGGAAAAGGAGGGCATTACGGCATGGCACCACAATGGGAAGGGCTGCATCCTGGTCGTGTTTGTTCAGATCGGTTACAACAAAGTATCCCAATAGGTGCAAGAGCGGTTCGTGAAATATGTGTGCGCTATTTTTCTGTAGATCGTTCCAGTGAACGCGCTATGCGCATGCGTTCTTCATTTGGCAAGTCGGAACTTGCAAGAATGTAATCTTGGTTGTTTTCTGTCCAATGCAGTGATCCTGTATCGAGCAAAACACCATAGCCCTCATCCAGTGTGACAAGTGAACCGAGCGCACTGGATGCGACGTCGTCGTTTTTCGTTAACTTTTGGGTAATCGTGAAGTTGTATGCACCTGTGTACCGCATCACGATCGCATCATTGTCCGAAGCGGAAAATGGGGTGTTGGCATTGACTCCTGTCGGAACGTACGCGGGCGCATACATATGCAGCGATGGTGCAGTCGTCGCTTGAGATTGAATGACAGGGATCGTTTGCAGAGATACGCGCATCATATTTTGCTGCGGATCAAACAAAGCACGATCGATCGACTTATTTGTCTCGAATGTCGCGAAATTGACGCGCACCGCATCTTGCATGTGCTGGTCGGTTACAAGCACCTGAGTCGGCAGCAACGTTTTTCGATCGATCCAAATTTTTTGACGGATGAGGGAAATGTTGTTGTAGTTTGCAGCAACATCAAAGACGTACGCTTGGGATTGTGGCACAAATTTTGCTGAGGAATCGCTGAGAATCGCTTGCATGAGTGTCTCGTACAAATACGCCTGCCCTTGCTTGTGTGGCCAGTCGCTCTGAAAACGGAAACTTTTGCGCAAATGGGGCGTGATCACATATACCCCGTTGTCATTGCGCAATACGATTTGTTGGACTTGTTTGGTGCGGTTTGTCAAGGCGATGCGATAAAAGTGGGGTTCGGAATAGCGCACATCGACATCGTACTGTTGCGGTTTTTTGGACGTGTACACCGTCATAGTGCCTGTGGCGTGGTAGCTTTTCATTTTGGCGGCGACGTGCTCCATGTCGGCACTGACCCCTGCGAGGTCTGGGGCGGACGCGCATGCGCCCAGCAACAATGCGATGGGGAGTGTGATCAGAATCATGCGCACGATCATGAAGTTGTTGCCGAGCGCACATGTGTACGGTGTGTTCATAAAGGGTTCCCTCCTGCCCAAGGTGGCGCGTGTGTGGTTCGCGTCATTGTATGGGCAAGGAGCGAGAAGTATGCAGCGCACGATTTTGTGCGTGGAAGAAAAAATCCGGAAGCACATGGGCGCGGAGCATCGCGGTACTGCCACAGCGACGCGATCCGTTTCGTATAAGGAGCGTTCGGTTCAGGAGAAATATGCGGTTATTTTTTTGGTCTG
>JAGWXQ010000034.1 GCA_018969805.1 Paenibacillaceae bacterium
CATTGCCCCGCGCCAAACACATCGCACCATACCCGCCGAGCGTGCCGAGCTCCAGCACACGCTGCGCACGCGTACGACGCACGATCGACGTCAGTATGCTCCCAATGCGCGCCGTGACACCAATACACGGCATGCCACGATCGAGACACGCTTGATCGACGGCATCTTTCAGTGCATCGGTCACAACCGCTTCCTCTGCGCATGGTACTGCGCACGCTTCGTCAGCCACTGCTCGACAAACGTAAGTGCTGCCAACGTCACCGCCACATCGTCTAGCGGTGTAAACGGCAATACATCAGGAAGCACCCAATACAGCACCAACGGTACAAGCACGAGCAACCGCTCTTTCCAGGGCAATTTCCGTGAACACAACAACCGCACTGCACGCCCAATGCGCTGCACGACGCGTCCGAACCGCATCCATTTTTTCATCGCCGCTGCTCCTTATGTCCTTTCCTCCAACGCGACGCGCACGATCGCTGCGACTTCCGCCGCAATCGACGGCGCTTGCGTCATGGGAAGCGGATTTGTCCCACACCCACACTCGACCGTAAACGCGCAACGCCCCCACCGATGCACAAACCAATCTTTCAATCCTGCGTCGCTTCCATAGAGCCGTACCGCGGTGTACCCGCTCGCTTGCGCCATGCGCTGCGCAATCCACTGCGCTTCTTTAGGCTCCTGATCGCGATAGTTCCAATAAATTTCTCGTCCTTGTGCATGCAAGGCAATGAGCATCCGCACCGGTGTCTGCGCGCGCTCTTGCGCTTCGATCCACCGCACAATCGCTCTGCTCTCAGGCTCACTGAGCGGATACGGGCCCCCATAATCCCGTGCCGCAGGAGCGTATACGCCCCTCCGCCATCGCTCCGTCGCCCAATACGCGGGAAACTGGTCGTTGAGGTCTACTCCACGCGCATTTGCCTTCCACTGTGATGAGACGCGCCCACGTATGATCAAATCGACTCCGTCGGGATTGAGCATCGGGACGACAGTGAGCTGACGGCGCGCATCACGAGACCGGATGGTGCGCAACACATGCATCGCAGCATCCGATGTGATCGATTCATTGGCATGGATCGATGCAACGACGAGCACGTGCGGTGCGTGCGCGCATCCTACAGACGTAGCCCGTATCGGTGTGCCAAGTACACTGCGCCCGATGCGCACGACACGCGCATCCGTCCCGCGCACCCACTGCTCATGGTCTGCCAAACACGCGCGTACACTGTACATCAGTCCATACGCACCCCTTCTGGCAACACACAGTGCCGCACGACCACATCGACATCGAGCCAGCGACGGACGATCGCTTCAAACGGTGCGACTTCCCCCGTACACGATACGTCCAAAACGCCCGTCCCTTCAGGCACGTGCCCCACATGCGACCGCACTTCATGCGCCACTTCTGTCGCCGACGAAATAAGCTGTACGTCACTGCCCATCACCTGCTGGATCGCAGGCGCAAGAAACGGATAGTGTGTACACCCCAATATGAGCGTATCGACACGCGCAGCGATCATCGGGACGAGCACTTCCTCAACGATACCGCGCGCCTGATCCGACGCATACGCCCCTTCCTCGACCAACGGCACAAACGCAGGACATGCAAGTGTCTGCACCGTGATGCGCGCATCGCATGCACGGATCGCCACATCGTACGCCCGCGACCGCATCGTCCCTTCTGTCCCAATCACACCGATGCGTCCGCTCCGCGTCGCCCGCACTGCCGCCCGCGCACCCGGGACGATGACCCCGTGCACCGGCACAGGACACCACTGCGCGATCGCATCGAGCGCGACCGCTGTCGCAGTATTGCATGCGATGACGATGCGCGTAGGGTCAAGCGTACACAAGTGCTTGACGATTTGCTCTGTAAACGCACGCACTTCTTCCGCTGGACGTGGTCCATACGGCGTACGCGCTGTATCTCCTACGTACACGAGCGGTACACCAGGAAGCTCCGCAAGCAGCTGCTTGACGACCGTCAATCCCCCGACTCCCGAGTCCAACACCGCGATCGGACGCATGTTCCGTTTCCCCACTTCCGTTTGTGTGCTCCATGATCTTATGCGCACACACGTGTACGCGTGCGTTCACGCGACATCCCCCGAAGCATTGCTTACTGCTTGGAACGATTTTTCCTCGCTTTCCACCATATCCATACGCACGTCCCGACGACGATGCCGACGACAAATACCGCCTCATCCCATACACGATCCACGCCGTCCCACCCTCATCCACGCAAGTTGTTGACCATTCCACTCATCGCATCTGCCGAAATGAGTGCGCGTGCATTGAGCTGATACGCCCGCTGCATAAGCATCAGCGCACTCATCTCTTGCACAAGCACTACGTTCGAACGCTCGAGCATCCCCGCACGCACCGTCACATTCGTCGGTGCCCCAAATACGTCGCCTTCCTGCACCCCTTGCGGGAGCACGAACCGATCGTCGCTTACACGCTCAAGCACATCAAAGCGCAACACAGACCGCACGTTGAGTACTGCGATTTCTTGCCCAAGCCCCCCACCTTGCGGCTCTGCGATGACGACACCGCGTTCGTCGATGCGCACCGTATGATTCGGCGGAATGACGATCGGTGCATTGTCCACACTTTGGACGATGTCCCCCGATGCAGTCGTCAGCATAAGCCCATCGCGTACAGGGCTCAGCTGCCACGATCCACCCCGCACCCACGATGTTGCCCCATCGCGTGCCCCGACGACCGCAACGAGGGCTTGTCCGTCAAGAGCCACATCCAGCGACCGATCGGTCGACACGAGCGCCCCCTGCCCAAACGCTGCACGCACGCTTGCAACGTTTGTTCCACCACTTTCCGTTATTCCAGGCAACGTCCACCGTCCCGCACCACGCTCTGATTCTCCGTGTTGCGCAACACGATTCGTCAATACATCGGAAAACACGACTTCTTGACGCTTAAATGCATAACGATCGGCGTTGGCGATATTGTGTGCAATGACATCCAACGCATGTTGAACCGCCCGCATCGCAACCTGCGACGTACTCATTGAGTGGTTCATACGCGTCCCACCTCATTGACCGCCTTCTCCAGCGTACGATCGAGCCATTGGACGACGCGCTGGTTTGCCTCATACGCCCGCTGCGCGGTCATGAGATCGACCGAAGCACGCCCGACATCGACGTTTGACCGCTCCACGCTGCCTTGCCACACCGTCACTGCATCTTCGTCCGCAATGAGCGGGTCTTGCGCTTGTGGAACCCACAGTGCTTGTCCTTCTCGAACGAGCGCATGCACATCGTCTACCCGGACAACCGCAAGACGCACAGGAAGTCCACCACCATCGACAAGCGGCTGTGACGTACGCGCATCGACGAGTGCCCCGCGTTCCGTAATGCGCACATCCGATGGAGAAACAGACAAGGTGATCGGCTGCCGATTCACATCCAGTACGAGCGCCCCACTCGAGGCAACGATCCTTCCCGCACCATCGACCGTCCATTGTCCTTGTCGCGTATACCGCTCTTGTCCATCCGCATTTTGGACGACAAAAAATACTTCGGGTGCGTAGGCGATCGTACCATCTGGACGCACCGCTTTTCCGGATGCATCGTACGTCAGCTCAGCATCTTGGGGACGATACGCAAGCGCGACATCAAGTGGCGCTCCCGTCTCTTCCAGATCCCCTTGTGCAAACCACGCCGGAGCCTCATCAGCGATCGCCGCCAAATGCATCGCGCCAATATCCTCAGCCGATTCGCTCGTCTCCGTGCGCATGAGCGGTGCAAGCACTGCCGCTTTTGCGACCATGTGTTCTGCCTTAAACCCAATCGTATTTGCATTGGCAATGTTGTTTGCAGTGATCGCGTGTCTTCGCTGTGTCATCATCATGCTGGATATCGCTGCATCGATCCCTCGTACCATGGCAAACTCCCCCTTTTTGGGTCGTTATTTCCATCGGGTAATACGATCAAGATTGTCAAGCATGACACCCGTACCTTTGACAACGCAGTACATCGGGTCTTCTGCGACGAGCACGGGCACTTTTAGTTCGTTCATGAGCAGCTTGTCCAACCCATTGAGCAGCGCCCCGCCACCGGTCAATATGACGCCACGATCAATGATGTCTGCCGACAACTCCGGAGGTGTCCGCTCCAGCACCGACTTCGCCGATACGACGATCGCAGTCACAGACTCCCACAACGCCTCGCGCACTTCATCGGAATGTACCGTCCGCGTCAGCGGCAATCCACTCACCATATCGCGTCCACGGATGTCCAGCGATTTGCGCAACGCATTGTCCGGATCGACGGTCCCGATTTGGATTTTGATGTTTTCACTCGTACGCTCACCGATGAGCAACTTATACTTTTCTTTGATGTACTTCATGATCGCCATATCAAACGTATCTCCAGCGACTTTGATCGATGCCGACGTGACGATGTCGCCCATCGACAACACTGCGACATCCGTCGTCCCGCCTCCGATATCGACAACCATATTGCCACTCGGCTGGTAAATGTCCATACCCGCTCCGACGGCAGCAGCTTTGGGCTCTTCTTCGAGCCACACTTCCTTCGCTCCACTGCGCTCTGCGGCCTCTTGAATCGCCTTCTTCTCAACGGAAGTGACGTTTGTCGGGGCGCAGATCAAGATGCGCGGTCTTGCAAACGTACTTTTCCCTCCGATGCGCTGAATAAAATGCTTGAGCATAATTTCAGTAATCTCAAAATCTGCGATGACCCCATCTTTGAGTGGGCGCAGTGCCAAAATATTTCCAGGCGTGCGCCCGACCATCCGACGCGCTTCTTCCCCAACGGCAAGAACGCGCTTCGTCTCATGGTCGATGGCGACGACGGACGGTTCGTCCAAGACGACACCGCGTCCCTTTACATGAATAAGCACGTTTGCAGTGCCGAGGTCGATGCCGATGTCTTTCCCAAACATGCCGTACGCCTCCCTGCTGACTCCGATGCCCCGAGATGCCACACATGCCTGGGTGCACGACGAGAAGTACGATCATGATACCATACAATGCCGCACTTTGGCAAGAGCTGTGCCCGACATTCTCGCGCCTTCATCGTACACAAACTGCGCAATACGCGTTACCCATGCGCGCCATGGCGTTTGTACTTTTGTCTCGTCGCTTCCCCTCCGCGCAAATGCCGTATCGCCTTGTGGTATTCCAAGATGTCTTTGACTTGCGCAGCCAGCTCTGCATGAATGAGTGGCAACCGTTCCGTCAAATCTTTGTGCACCGTACTTTTCGATACACCAAATTGTTTGGCGATCGTCCGCACGGTATGTCGTGTGTCTACGATGCTTTGACCGATGATGAGCGTGCGCTCCCGTATCGATTCGTGCATCCGCATCGCCCCCATCGCATGGATGGAGCAGTATATGGCCACACCACAAAAACTATGCGAAAAAAAACACCTGACTCCATGTCAGGTGTTACTGAGGCAACCACGCCAGCGGATCCATCGGCTGCCCATCCGACCATACTTCAAAGTGTACGTGGGCTTGCTTGCCGCGCTCAATGCCATTCGTCCCCGCTTGGGCAATGACTTGTCCTTTCGTCACGACCGCACCGACAACGACTTGCGGAGCCTGCACACTCCGGTACACCGTGCGCAAAGACGATCCATGATTGATTTCGATCGACGTCCCCCACATCGGAGAAGTGTCGATGTGCGTCACACTGCCACGCTCTGCCGCGCGCACATCGAAAGATTGCCCTTTCGAATGCGCAAAATCAATGCCCAGATGCGGACGAAACGTATCGTCGATGTGCGTCACGGCCACTTCTTCACTGCGCTGAGGATCAGAGCGAAAAAACGTCTCTACGACACGCACATCTGGTGCATTTTCCACCGGCGATGCCAGCTGCGTGATCGGTGTCTGTACCGCCACCGCTTGGGTCGGTATCGACGGAGACACCGGTGTCTGTACGCGTACCGTCCGTTGTGGGGGTGTCGGCTGCATCTCCTCCTGCGCACTCGTCCACAGCATCACGACGAGCGTCAGCGCCGCCCCCATCCCCACGACTGGCCACACCGTGCGCCAATTGCGCCACGTCTTTCTTTTTTCTTCCATGTGTTCGTCACCTCACCGGCATTGTTGCCACGGGACGCTCCACATATACGTGCGCGCGACACACCTCACGCGCATCCCCTATTGAATATGTGTACGAAAATACGGATGCGTATTACCTGTTTGATGAAACCGGCTTCTCACACACACCATACATCGTACAGACGACTTGAATCGGCACACCCCAACTCCATTTTCGAATATACTCCAACATCTGATTGTTTTGTCGATGCGGTGGATACACCGTACGCGCGACGGTCGGGCAAAATGCCGCACACTCCACCTCTGTACGGCCAAATACCGTAATGCCAATGACCGATTGCGCTCCATCGACGATCGGTCCCCCACTCATGCCTTGCGAGATGTCTCTCGCAATCCCAATTCCGAGCGCGTTGTAAAACCACTCATCTGCTTTGAGTATTTTTCCCATACGGCTGCACTGGTGCGATATGCGTTCTTTGTTTTCCACTGCATACCCAAACGCACAAAACGATCCATGGCGCACAGGCGTGTGACCAATGCGCACCACGGGCAATCGTCTTTGCATCTCCACGTACAACAACGAAACGTCCGCAACACAAAGCGGATGCTTCTGATCAATGACACGGACAGACACCGCGGTCACCTGATCACGCACACGACACCCATACGCAAGCAAACGCGCTTGTATTTCCGGTTTGTTCGTTATCGTTACGCGCACACGCATCGGCTCCCCTTTTTCTGTAACCACTCCGTGCCGACTCGCCACGATCACGTATCCGTACATCCCGTTTGCACGCGCAATGCGCCGCAAGACAAATCCGGTAGAATGCTTTACTTCTCGAGAAAAAAGAGGAATCCATGCCTGTCCCTCCGCAACGATGCGCACGACGCTGTGCGCACCGTTGGACACCTGATCCTCAGCCCTTTGGGCACCCGCAATCGACGGGCAAAACAGCAAAACACACAAAAGCACCATTCGCGTACACCACATGGTAGCGCTCCTCATCTCCCCTGTGCACGGGTGTTCTCGTACTATTGAAAAAATATATGCAGATGGATGTATCCGCAGAGGATGCAAAAGGCGTTTTTGTGAAACAGACCGATGTATGGAAATACAGAATCAGATCATTTGCATCCCCTGATGAACTCATTCCTGAATCATACCATACGCTTCAGCAAAAAGCAAACATAATCAATTTTTTTTGCAACATCGCAATCAATACACAAAAAACAACAATGCTCTCTATTGTAGCTCAAAAAAAGATTGTTTGTTTTTTTAAATGAGATGCAAAAAACACATGTTTCCAATACACAACGTTATTCTTAAATCCGTTTCACAAAAAAAAAGCTTTTTGCGATCAAGCAAAAGGAAGCCCCCCTAGATATATGTTTTCAATAGGCGATGCGGTTTATTGCCCCCTTTGCTCCGCAATCGTGTGCAACGTCTGCAGCGTCGTCCCTGGATAGTAGTGCCGCAAAATGTCCTCTACCTTCTTTCCCGCACGCGCCATCCCTTGCGCGCCCCACTGGCTCATGCCCACTCCGTGCCCATGTCCGCGTGTACGCACGTACACCGTATCGCGGTCCACACGCCAAGAAATATCCGTAGATGCCAGTCCGAGTGCCTGTCGCAGCCGTACGCCCGAAAACAACACGCCATCAATATCGACGGAATGAATGCGTCCTCCCACAGTGCGCCGCACGTGCGCCCATTGGAGTGACACAGTGCGTGTACACGGCAATTGCAGCTGTGCACATACCCATTTTTTGGACAACGCAATCGTCCGCTCCACGCGCGCATTTCCCTGCTCGTCCCATGGGGAAGGCACGCTGCGCAAATACGGCACATCGCGCTGCCACACGGCAGATGCTTGCTCCGTCCGCCCATTCGATGACGCAAAAAATAAGGCTTCGATCGGCATCCCTTCATACGTAAGGATGACGCCCTGCGTTGCATCGACCGCCCGATCGATGGCCCGTGCGTATACATCGTACTGTGCGCCCCATTTTTTTTTGCGTTGCTGCTCATCGGCATACGCTTGCTCCCACGCCGTCACATCAGCCACGGTCGTCGGCACGCCCCCACCCCGACGCAAAGACACGTGCACCGCATACGTGCGGGCGGCGATCGCTTGTGCCTCCAATGCCGCTTCAGAAAACAACGCGGGCATTTCCGCCGCTACAACTCCGCGGACGTACTCCTCCAACGTCTGTACCGGGGGGTCTGGTCGCAATGTCATCGAATGTCCGTACATGATGACGAGTGGGATCCCCATCGTCACACCACACAACAAGAGCACTACAAAAAAAAACCGCATACGCCTCTCTCCTTACAGAGATCGTATGCGTATAGGCAAAAAAATATGTTCCGATTTTGGGTGCTCCGTCACGCAAGCGACGGCACATGCATGCGCATCGGCACCTTCGTTCGCGTAATGTGCGCTCCGAGTGTGCGCAACCGTGCTGCACACTCCATATATCCGCGATCAAGATGGTGCACACCGGTCATCGTCGTCTCCCCTTTGGCTGCCAATGCGGCCACCAACAATGCCGCAGCAGCCCGCAAATCGGTCGCAGCGACATCCGCCCCGACGAGGGCGCACGGCCCGTGCAGCGTCGCCGTATCCCCGCGCACGTCGATCTGCCCCCCCATACGGCACAAATGCGCCACATGCTGGTACCGATTTTCAAACACCCGTTCGCGCATCGTACTCGTACCGTGTGCGCGCAGCATCAGCGCCATCATCGGTGCCTGCAAATCCGTCGGAAATCCCGGATGCGGTGCCGTATCGATGTCCATGGCACACAACGGATCCGGTGCACGGACAAAAATACCCCCTTCGTCCGAAGTCATCTGGACACCCATCTGCTCCAAAGCAACGATCAGCGCACGCATATGCGCACTGCGCGCGCGCTCTACGTACACGCGTCCTCCCGTCATCGCTGCTGCGATCATGTACGTCCCTGCCTCGATGCGATCAGGAATGACGGTATGCGTCACCGCACGCAGCTGTGCAACACCGGTAATGCATATGTGTGGCGTCCCCGCTCCGTCGATGTGCGCACCCATCGCACACAAAAAATGTGCCAAGTCGATTATTTCCGGTTCACAAGCGGCGTTTGATATGACTGTCGTACCTTTCGCAAGGCACGCAGCCATCATCGCATTTTGTGTCGCACCGACACTCGCGACATCGAGCGCAATGACCGCACCGGTCAGTCCTTGTGGTGGTGCGGCTGCACGGACCATTCCTTGACCAATATCGATGTCTGCACCAAGCGCGCGCAACGCTTTCATGTGCTGGTCGATCGGGCGCGTCCCGATTGCGCATCCACCCGGAAGGGGCATGATCGCCTCACCATGACGCGCAAGCAAAGGTCCGAGCAACGTAAACGACGCGCGCAGCTGCGCAACCCAATCACGCGGTGGAGCAAACAAACGGGCGTATTGCGCGTGCACGCGCACGCGCGTACCGTCACATTGCACGTCCGCACCGAGCGCGCGCAGCAAATGAATCATCGCCTGGACATCGCCGAGCGTGGGCACGTCGAGCAACGTCGTCGTCCCCGTATGGGCAAGCAGCGATGCAGCCAACAACGGCAACGCCGCATTTTTTGCCCCACTTGCACGTACTGTCCCCCTCAAACGTGTGCCTCCGCGTATGATGATGCGATCCATCCACATTCCTCCGCTCCGCACAAATAGGTACACCTCAGGAAAAACGATCCGGCATTGCCACATACCCCATGTGCACAAAAGACATCACAAACGATGTGACATGCACGCCCAACACAATTGCCAACACAAGATGCAGTACGCGCGCTTGCACACTTCCAGGTGCATGAAACCAACTGTGCAGCTTGCACGCCCCGAGTGCCCACCAACACACGAGCACACTACACCAAGCGACGACCATATATGCGATGTGCGACATGATGCATACTCCTTTTTATGCATCCGTGCGATCATCTG
>JAGWXQ010000035.1 GCA_018969805.1 Paenibacillaceae bacterium
AAAAAAAAAGGACTCTGATCTGAGTCCGTATGTTAAACCATCGATCCGATTCACAAAAAACGATCCGTATAATCAGCGTATATTTTATTTCTAACGATACACGAGCGGAAACAAACGCACCATCGCAACAGCAACTTCTCCCCGCGTGACCTTGTTTCTTGGAAGTATGTTGTTCTTATTGTCGGTGCTCATTACGCCCGTGTGGACCATCAACGATACGGATGGAAGTGCGTACGATTGGATGCGCAATGCATCTGTGCTTTGTACAGGATCGACGTCTGCAATACGGGGCATGACTTTTGCCATCATGACCGCCATTTGTTCGCGGGTAATCGGTGCATTTGGAGAAAACGTGCCATCTGGATATCCTTGGATCACCCCCGCACGCACAGCCGCTGCCACGTACGGAGCGTACCATGCCGCATTGTTCGTATCCGAAAACGTAAGGGTGGGTTGTTCATCGATGGACAATCCCGATGCATAGACGATCATTTTGGCAAACTGTGCACGCGTTACGACATCATTCACACCAAATTCCCCTTTGCTGTTTCCTACGATCATCCCTTTTGCTTGCGCACGGGTCACTGAATCGTATGCCCAATGATTTGTGGGAACGTCTGCAAACGACGTGGTTGCTTCGGTAACGACAAACGTTCCAGGACGATCGACTTTTGTCATCCATGCGGATGTTTTTGTATCGTATCGTGCGGGCAAACTGCTCGTCTTCCCTTGGGCATCTGTAAAACGCACATGCGTCACATCGATCTGTAGTGCATCCCGAGGCACATACGGTATGCGCACTTCGAGCGGTGCGTCAAACGATGTTGCCGCTTGCTCTTTTCCTGATTGGTCTACCACAGTCGCATTGAGCTGCACCGCGTGTTGTGCCTGCGATGCACTGCCACGCAACGCACTGCTGGAGCGCACTGACTCTACACTCAGCGTAATCATTTTTGCTTCTTTCTCCACTCCTTTGTTCACAGTAACATCCATTTTTGGCGTTTGAATGACGACACCTTCGATTCCCGTTTGCATCGCCGCATTCAGTGCATCCATCGGCAGCGTCGCTTTGACGCTCTGCGCCTCCTGTGTCGGCTTCACATCAATGTACACGACATTTTGTACAGCGGCTTCGGTGCGTGGCATGCGTTGCGCAACGCGCAACGCACTTGCTGCTTTCGTGGCGACTTCTTTGGCGATCTGCTCATTCCATTGCACGTGTGCGATTCCGTTTGCAGGAGACGGCGCAATCGGTACCGTGGATGCAGTTTCGAGCACTTGTTGCACCACATCGCGCATCTCTTGTGCCAACAACACGTTCGCTCTTCCAAAACGTTTTGTTTTTGGCAGCATCATTTGTGTCGCACGAATGACATCCAGAGCGATCGCCTCCGCTGTAGCGATGTCTGATTTCGCAATCAACATGTGCGCTCCTTCTAATAGCGTTTGAGTTTGTTGCAGTATCGTTTTTTGGTTCGCCTTTGTATCGTCAAATTTCGTCGTCATTTCGGTAATCGACTTTGCGATCGTTTCTCCAATGCTGCGCACTTGCGTCGATGATAACGACCCGAGTGCATTTTTTACTGTTGCGAGTGCCGCACGCACATTGCGATCGTCTGAAGCACCGAGCAACGCGTTTGGATCAAGTGATCGTGTGACGGCATCCAAGGAGAGACGGTCTTTTTTCTCTTCTTGCGCAGGCGCGATCGGCTGTACAGTCACAGAAGGAACTACAGGTTGTATCGTATTTGGTGGAGTGGATGGTGGTGGACTGGATGGTGGTGAACTGGATGGTGCTGGACTGGATGGTGGTGGACTGGATGGTGGTGTAGGGAGTTGGGCAGCTTGTTGGATTTGTATGACGTGCACTGCTTTGTTCAAGGCAAGAAAAACTTTTGCGTATCGCGAAACACCCGTCGTATTTGGTGTCGCGATAAATGCGAGCGCATCTGCATCCGTACCTTCTAAACGATCAACATCGACCCAATCTGAATCAATATCAAGAATTCTCCAATGTGGACGGTTCGTGTGCATGACAAATGACCGTTGACCTCCTTCGCTCGGTAGTGCGATGGCTGTTCGTGCTGAATACGTATCGTTTATCGGGTTGTACACGTTATATACCGTGCCGTTCATCTTCAGCTCCACGGGTTTGAGCATGGGGTATTCTACGACCAGTTCGACGATTCCGTCATCGTTTATTGTCATAGAAACGAAGTCAATACCAGGGTGCACGAAAAAATCCGCACTGATTAGTTCTGGAAACTTTTTCCAGTTTGCAGGCTGTAACGTAATTTCGGCGCGTATGAACGTAATCGGTGGAAACACATCGGTATCGTCCAATTCCACAAACGTACGATCTGTTTCATTCGTTTGCGGAGACAAAGCATGTTCTGATGGTGTTGGTGGTGTTGGTGGTGTTGGTGGTGCAACATCCTCTTGCTCGACAAGCCACCTCGTTACTTTTGCGACCACATCTGTATTCGCCCAATGAGCATGCATATAATCCCCAACATACGTATTTATTTCTGGATATAACAGTTGCAATACGCCATCAGTAATTGTAGATACCTCTCGAATCCCTTTCAATGCACGTACATACTCCGTGATCGCGGGAAACTGGGCATTTGATTGAAAATCACTGGCATAATGATTGGATGCAATCCATGACATCGCCTCTGCATTAATAAAATCCAGTCCCGTCCACGATGTCGCCTCAGGATTCTCCAGCAGTGAAAAACCCAAAATGTTTTGCACATCTTTTGCGAACGAGGCTGCTTTTTGTTCGAACATCGCCTCATACTGCGCAACGACTTCATGCACGACCAAATTGCCTGCTGCATCTACGTACTTCGGATCTGTCGAATCGACAAACGTACGAATTCCATCTACATACGGTCCTACGTCCCACAACGAATGATCGAGCGTCTCAAATAACCCCCGCAACATGTCCATCGCATCTGCGACGCGCGCATATTCTTTCAACGTCATTAAATGGGTACGCACGTCTGCAATGCTTCTGTTGTCGGTCACCCACGTTTGGCGTTCTGCTGTCGTCGGATCGCGCAGCAACAATGCATTGTACAACCCAACGATAAGCGATGCACGATTCGTGTTTGCTTTCACAAAGCCTACGCCATACGTCCACGTCGCTTGTCCCTCATTTCCTTGAATGATCGGTCGGACAAATATTTTGACGTGTTCCCCTGGAAGAAGGGCATTTTGATCCGATGCCTCCACAGGTCCCGACACATCGATCGACGCACTCGTCGTCTGCCGCACAGTCCCTTGCAGCGGAGCGGTGTCGCCTAGACGACCGTATCCGACTTCATACGCTGTAGCGTTTGGAAACGGTTGCCAGCGCACAGAGATGTTTTGCGCATGCGTCCCTTTGGAGACGATCAATGCCGGCGGAGCATACAAAACTGTCGGATCGGCGGTATTTTGCGTGATCGGTGGCATCGTGCCTACCGGCGCGCGAACGCGTCCATGACCATATCGTACGTCCCATCCTGGTGTCCCTTTGTCTTCTGCATATGCGTACAATCTTTGGCGCAGTGTAGCGACACTACAGTCCATACATTGTTGCCTAAGCAGTGCCATGATGCCTGAGACGTACGGTGCCGCCATAGAAGTACCACTCGCTTTTGCATACGTATTTCCCGGCATCGTGCTCAATATGTGCACACCTGGTGCCGTTACGCGGACTCCATCCCCATAGTTTGACCACGGTGCCAAACGATCATTACGATCGGTCGCCCCGACCGCGACAACAAAACGATTTCTTGCAGGGTATCCCTCGCATTGATAGCACCCGTCGTTGCCTGCTGCTGCGACGATGGCGATGTTGCTTGCTTCCGCAATATCGATCAAACGCTGCACCGATGGGAAATACAATGGTCCTACCAGACTCATGTTGATCACATGCGCCTTATTTATAATGCACCACTCAATCCCCGCCATCATGTCGTAGGTACTCCCCAATCCATCATCGTTAAGCACTTTCACCGCGATGATGTCTGCTTGTGGGGCAACCCCCACTACGCCTCGATCGTTGTCACGGGCACCGATAATACCCGCAACATGCGTGCCGTGTCCATCGCGATCAGCATAATCCGTAGTTTGACTACCACCGACGACACTGACCGCTTTTGTGATTTGTACATCTTCGTGCTTTACGTCTACTCCGGTGTCCACGACGCATACCCGCACTCCTTTTCCCGTCAACCCTGCTTGCCACGCTTGTGGTGCTTGAATGTGATCGATGCCATAATCTTTTGTTTGTCCATTGACGCTGATCGGATCATTCGCTGGAGTGGACATGGGAATTTTTTTGTCTTCAGTAATGCGCACGACGTTTGGATTGGCACGCAGCTGGGCATAACTTTGCGGTGTCACCATTTGCCGATGCATCGGTACGAGCTGTAAACCCGACGTACTCCCGACATCTTCACGGCGCGCAGCAAAATCGCTGTACGTCACGACCACTGACGTCATGTCGATGCCTCCATTTTTTTGCCATGTCAACACTTCTTGCGTATTGTGTGTCGTCATCGCATCCTGCTCACGCGTACTGCGATCAGTAGGTGTTTGTACATCATCTGTTTGGCGTACGGTGAGCACGTGTTGTTGCGTACCGATGCGAAATACGACATCCCCAACCCTCAAAGCAGAAGCATTTGGAGATACGCGCACATCGACGATCGCCGTACTATCTCCGGACATCGGTGATACAGAAATCCACGATGGCACTTCCACGACATCCCATGGAGAAGCACCTATGACGGGTATGCGTACGGCATCTCCTTGCGCCTTCGCCTCAAAAACGTGCATCCCAATGCCTGAATCATATTGCGCTCCAGCTGTTTGGGGCGTAAGGACGCACGTTCCAAACACGACGACGATCAGAAATCGAACTACTGCACTCCGTCCTACCAGCTGCTTCAACCGCATGGACAACACCCCTTTAACAAAATTTTTACCCGCTTTGTACATGATAATTATACATTATAATTTTATAAAATACAACTGCTATTATATAACTTTGATTCGCGCGAAATCACCATATATTATTGTTCAAAATTATTTGTAATTTTATCAATTTAAACTAAATAAATCACAAATATATGTATCAATATATCCGCATTGTTTATATAGTTACGCAGAAAAAAAGAACCGATCGTTGATCGGTTCTTTTTTTCTTCCACTTACTGCACGGCATACACGAGCGGGAACAGACGATAAATCGCCGCTGCTGTTTCTGCACGCGTTGAATGTTGCTGTGGTTGAAATTCTTGATTTTGTCGTCCCTGCACAATGTTTGCTTCTACAGCTGTGACGATTGCTGCTCGCGCATACGGGCGAATGGCTTGTCGATCAACAAACGGCAACGCATCTCCCGCCGTGTCTGTCGATTGAACAGACAATACTTTGGCAAGCATGACAGCCATTTGTTCGCGGGTAATGAACGCATTCGGTGCAAAAGTTCCGTCTAAAAATCCTGTTATGATCCCAGCTTTGACTGCTGCAGCAACGTATGGCGCATACCATGCGTCTTTGTTCGTGTCTGTAAATAATACGTTCGTATTTTCGTTTCGTGGCAGTCCCGTCGCCAGAACGAGCATTTTCGTAAACTCTGCACGCGTCACATTGCTTCTTGGATCAAATGATCCATCCGCACGACCGGATATAATGCCTTTGGATGCCAACGACTGAATCGGCGAAGATGCCCAATACGTCTGTGCCACATCAGAAAATGTTGTCGTATTTTGTTTCACGACAAAAGTTCCTAATTTTGTAGTCAGAAATACAACCTCTCCAAACTGAGCATCATACTTTGCGGGAATTGTCGTCTCCGAACCATCTTCATTCCGATGCAATACCGCGAGTTCGTCTGTTTTTTGTCCTTCGCGCAAAGCAAATGGAATGCGCACCGTCATCGGTTCATTCATCGTTGGCATACTAAATTTTTTCCCATTTTGCTCCGATACGATTCCGGTCAATACGATCGCAGTTTGCGTATGATTACCAGTGGCGCTGCCACGAATGTTCGTTTCCCCAAAGGCAACATCCAACGTTCCTTGTTTGGGCAATGCGCGAACCGGCATGTTCCATTGAAACTTTGGCGTGCGCACTTCCAGACGCGCAAGCCCTTGACGTTGTGCCGTAGTGACGGCATCAAGCGGGATCGCAATTCCACGTTCGCTGTTCTCTTGCTCTACTTGGATACGGACAGTCGGCACGATGCGCGATGCAACGCCTTTGGCGCGTAGTTTTTCCGAATATTTTTGCGCCGCCAATACGGCTTCTGCGGTTTTGCCGGACAGTCCTTGCGCAATACCCGCCAACGATCCACCGTTGATTGTAGACGCGCTTGCAACAGCTTGCATCCCCAGTTGTTGTGCCGCTTGCACCAGCAATTGCGATTCGCGCTTAACGGTACTCGTCTTACCGATCATTTCCGACACCGCATCGATGACCGAAGCACCTACCGTTTGGGCAATCGATGCGTCTGCGCGTGCCATAATCGCTTGCGCCCCTGCGACAATTTGATTTGCATGAACGAAAGCGATTTTGTTGTTTTCCATCGACGTTCCGATCAAGGCTGAGAGCTGTACGAGCACTTTGGTCAGTGTATTTGTGACTGCAACAAATTGCTCCTTTTTTGTATTGCCTGTAATTGAATCCACAAGCTGATCGACAGCACGATCCAACGATGCTGATGTTTTTGATGAAAGCAAATTTTCTTTCTCGATCGTTTGCGCAAACGCGACAAGTGCTTGTTCAACTGTCGGCAGTGGTGCAACAAGAGGCGTTGGTGTCGGGTTTGTCGTTGGCGGTGGTGTCGGGTTTGTCGTTGGCGGTGGTGTCGGGTTTGTCGTTGGCGGTGGTGTTGGGTTTGTCGTTGGCGGTGGTGTTGGGTTTGTCGTTGGCGGTGGTGTTGGGTTTGTCGTTGGTGGTGCTGTGTTCGGGAATACGACCGTGACGACACCGCTATCGATGTCATTGGTTACGGTTGCACCTGAGGGGACACCATCTACTTTAAATGCATTTTTGCTTACCCCGATCAACGTATATCCTTCTTTGGGTACGAGCGTAATTTTTGCTGTATACGATTTGTTCGGCTCAAATGATCCATTTTGTGTGATTGCAGGTGCCCACAGCACGGTGCCCGTATACGCATCTGTAGGAGTAATTGTCGTGACAGGTGTTGCTCCTGTCACTGGTGCAACGAGTCCGCGTATTGGGTCTTTTGCATCGACGACCTGATCTCCGCCAACACCGATCGGACGTTGCCGCACTTCTACCGTTCTAAATTCACTTCCATACATAAAAACAACCGTCGATGCACGGGTAAATGTTGTCTGGTTTGGCTTTGCAGTTATTGAAAGTTGCGCTTTTCCATTCTCATCGGGCTTCAGCTTTTGCGTATTCACGGTGAGCCAGTCGCCACCGTATACAAACGCATCCCATGTTCTGTTCAACGTCAAATCAATTGTCTTCGTACCACCAATTTTATCAAACACCAAAGAGGATTTGTCCATATTTAATTCAATAACATCAAGCGGGGGGTACGTTAACTCAATCTCAACAAACGATGGTGTCCGCGTTGCTGTTGCAACCTTGATTGTTGCTCGTTCTGCGGTAAAATGATGTTCAATTTTTTCAATAAGTCCAAACGTCTTCCATTTTGCAGGACGCAACACCAATCGTACCGAATACACTTTGTCCTTTTCCAATGTGGTCCATGATTCAATAGGATCTCCATTCGCAAACCACTGTTCGGAATCGACCCTCATATCCTTAGAAAAACCAGGATTTGCTGAAAAACGCACCTCTCCCACGGTCATCCCAATTTCTGGTACGATGTTGTTTATTTGACCACGCACAGCAGTTGCGGTACGGGTTTCTTTCAACGCATCAATATACATGCGCATTGCTTCCACTGAGTGATTGGACACGCTCCATGAGATGATTGGGCCATAATCTTCAAATCGCTCAAGCAATAGAAAACCAAGTTTTTCCTCCACATATTGAGAAAATTGTTTGATTTTTTCAAATTGATCATTTTGTACCTTTTCCACAAACTGTTCAATAGGATCTGTTCCGTTTACGTATGCACGTAAGCGGTCAATATCCTGCCATTCATCGTCAAACCGATGCGCGAACCGTCTGTATTCCATACTCAACACGGATTTTGCTTGTTCCAGACGTGCATACTCTACACTTTGTGTGATTTCGTCGCGCAGTACAGCGACGGAAACGTCTTTCTTCTCTCCGTTGACCCAACGTTCGATTTCCTGCACAGTTGCATCGCGCATAAGCAACGATTGCACCGTCTGATTGACCAATTGTGTGCGCGTCGGAGCAATCGCCTTCGCCCAACCAACACCACTGACCCACTCCGTCTTTTTGTTCCCAGGGAGCACTGCGCGCACAAACACTTTACCGTATTCTCCCGAAGAAAGGTCAAGCAGCGGATTGGACAAAATCTCAAATGATGTGTCTTTCGTTTTTTGAATCACGAGCGCATTTGGTTCGGTACTCCCAATCCTCGCTCCCCCAATCTCGTATTCGATCGCCGTAGGGTATGGTTGCCATTGCACGACGATCTTTGCATCATACGTCCCTTTGGACACGGATAGAGGAGGCGGGGCATACAAATCATACGGGGACGGGCGCGTCGGTACTGCGGGAACATCCCCTACGGGTGCGACAATGCGGCCAAAGCCGTACAACGCATCCCATCCTTTTTCACCCAAGTCGGTTTGCGATGCGTACGCGTACAACTTATCTTTAATCTGCGCGACGGTATCGTTCGGATATTTTTGACGCAACAACGCGACGTTTCCGCTTACATACGGTGTTGCCATCGACGTTCCACTTGCTCGTTCATATCCGTTGGACAAAACCGTACTGAGCACGCGTACGCCTGGGGCAGACACCGCCACTTCTTCGCCAGTACTGGAGAACACCGCCAGCTCGTCTGTTTCATTCACAGCAGATACGGCGACAGAAGAACGATATTTCGCAGGATATTCTACACAATCCACACAATACTCATTTCCCGCTGCAGCGACGACGACGACGTTACTCGCTTCCGCAATATCGATCAAACGCTGAAACGATTCAGAATAAAATCCTCCACCGAGACTCATGTTGATCACATGCGCCTTATTCATTATGCACCACTCAATACCCGCCATAATGTCGTAGGCATTTCCCCATCCATCATCGTCAAGCACTTTCACCGCGACGATGTCTGCTTGCGGGGCAATCCCGACTACGCCACGGTCGTTGTCACGGGCACCGATAATGCCCGCCACATGCGTGCCGTGTCCATTGCGATCGGCATAATCCGTAGTTCCACTCCCACCGACGACACTGATACCGTCTGTGATTTGCAAATCTTCGTGCGTTGCAATCCCCGTATCGAGTACGCAGACGCGAACTCCTTTCCCGGTAAGACCGTTTTTCCATGCTTCCTGAGCATTCGTCTTGATGATTCCATAATCAATCGTCTGTCCTTCTGATTTGATCGTTACTTCTTTTTTCAACGCCACTCGCGTCGTTTGATTCGGCGTGACCGAACGCACGCGGGCATCCGCCTCCAATACAGCCAATTCTTGCTTCGTCACCGTCCTGCGTTGTACGGGAACGAGTTGTAATGACGACGCACCAGCGGCGGGCATGTCCGATGCACGTACATACGTAACGAGCGCAGAGGCGAGCTCTACCCCTCCCGCACTCGTCCAGGAGAACTTTTTCGTATCCGTAACGGTTTTTGTCGGAGTTTGCAGTGGTTTCACAGCTATTTCGAGTTGTTGGACAGCAAGCGCGTCTTCCTTACCATCGATAGACCACTGTACGACGCCTTGTCGGGCAGCTTCACTCGTACGATCCGCTTCGACCGTCACAACGGCCGTGCCGTTCCCTGATTGCGGTGTGACGCGCACCCACTCCGGCGCTTCGATCACACTCCACGCCCCACGCGCTATGACGGGTATGCGCACACGGCCAC
>JAGWXQ010000036.1 GCA_018969805.1 Paenibacillaceae bacterium
TCTTTCATTTTTCGCGCCACAAGCTGCGTACACGAACGATCAAATCCTGGCAATATCGTCTGTGCACCTTCCAGCATCGTCACTTTTGTACCGAAGCGCGCAAACATTTGCCCGAGCTCTACACCGATATATCCTCCGCCAATAACAACGAGCGACTCCGGAAGTACGTCAAGTGCAAGTGCTTCATCAGAAGACAAAATACGCCCACCAAATGGGAATGCTTTAATTTGTATCGGCGTCGATCCCGTCGCCACAATCGCATGCTGAAACCGCAACCGCGTCGCCTGCTCTTCCATACTCACCGTAAGCACGTTGGGCTCATTAAAAAACGCTTCCCCATGAAGGACTTCGATCCGATTGCCACTGAGCAACGTCCCAATACCACTTGTTTGCTTCGCCACAATCGATTGTTTCCACGCCTGTACACGCTTGTAGTCGCAAGACACTTCCTGCGCCACAATTCCGATGTGTGCCCCGTGCTGTGCTTCCGTGTACCGATGCGATGCTTGGATCAATGCTTTTGAAGGAATGCACCCACGATTGAGACATACTCCGCCGAGTGCTGCGCGTTCGATCAGTGTGACTTTTTTCCCAAGTTGCGCCACACGGATCGCCGCTACGTAGCCACCTGGCCCAGCACCAATGACGACGACATCAATTTCTGTCGTAAAACTTCCTACAACCATCCCTACACCTCCAAGAGCAACCGCTGTGGTTCATGGAGCAGCTGCTTAATGACATTTAGTGCTTGCTGCGCCTCCGCGCCGTCCATTACACGATGATCAAAACTCAAACTGAGCGACAATACGTTGCCAACGGCAAGCTGTCCATCGCGCACGACTGGCTGTTCTGCAATACGCCCTACACCCAAAATCGCTACTTCCGGGTAATTAATGACCGGCGTAAAATACTTTCCACCTGCCGAACCGATATTTGTCACGGTGACCGTACTGCCACGCAACGCGTCCATCCCCAATTTTCCTTCGCGGCCCGCACGCGCCAGCGCGGCAATTTCTTGTGCGAGTGTAAGCACACTTTTTCGTTCGGCATCAAAGACGACTGGAACGAGCAAACCTTGTTGGGTATCTGTGGCAACACCGACGTGGATGTGTTTCTTGTATACAATTTCATTTGTTGCATCATCAAGAGAGGCATTCAGTATTGGGTGCAAACGTATGCTTGCAATCAGTGCTTTAATGATCAATGGCAAATATGTCAGTTTTACACCACGCTCTAATGCAATCGGCTTGAGCTGTTCGCGCACATCCATCAACGCACGTACTTCTACTTCATCCAGCAACGTCACATGTGGCGCAGTGTATACCGACTTGGTCATCGCCGACGCGATCGCCTTGCGAATTCCTTTTAGTGGCACCCGCGTTTCACGTTCTGTTTCGGATGGACGCACTACGACTGCCTCCTCTTTCACTTTCTGCACACCGTTATCGACTGCCACAGCACGATGCGCCGCATCATCGATATCGGACCGCGTAATGCGCCCCCTCGAACCCGTTCCTTGAACTTCTTGCAGTGCAATCCCTTTGCTGCGCGCATATTTTCGAACGCTCGGAGTAGCAAGAACGACCCGATCATTGGTCACAGACGCTGGTGCTTGTGGTGCCTGTGGTGCCTGTGGTGCCTGTGGTGCCTGCGGTGCCTGTGGTGCCTGTGGTGCTTGTGGTGCTTGTGGTGCAGGGCTATGCGCAGCCGTTGCCTGCACTGTGGGCGCATGCGCCACTTCAATCAGTGCAAGAACGTCTCCGACTACGGCGACTTTCCCTTCCGCAACACGAATTTCTTTTATTGTGCCACTGACGGGAGACGGCACTTCGACCGTCGCTTTATCGTTTTGGATATCCAGCAACACGTCGTCTTCTTGAACGGTTTGTCCCGGTCCAAAACGCCACTTCGCGATTTCCCCTTCGTGAAGTCCTTCTCCGAGCTCTGGCATGCGGTATTCGTACGTTGGCATAAATCACGATCGCTCCTTCCACAGCTCCCTAGTCCCATTAATGATCCGCACCCGCATTTCGATCATTGCACCCGTGATCATACTCATCCCTACTGAAAACATCTATCCAGCGGGCTGTATGCGCCGAGGACGCAAAAGGCGTTTTTGCCCGATAGGATCGATGTATTGAATTACGGATTCGTATCACAAGCATTTTTGGGTGCACCTGCTGTGTTTCTTCACGCACTATTCAGTGCATCCACCATACTAAAAATCGAGCACGTGCACCAGCCCCGCCACAATGCGCGCAACACTGGGCAGCCACTCCTCTTCTATTTGACCAAACGCCATAACTGTATCCGGAGCTGTGATGCGCATGATCGGTGCTTCAAGATGCAATATCGCTTCTTCCGTCACTTGTGCGATCACTTCAGCAGCGACACCGGCCGTCCGTTGTGCTTCCTGAACGACAATCGCACGATGCGTCTTTTTCACAGACGTGACCAGCGTCTCGATGTCCAAAGGCATGACCGTCCGCAAGTCGATGACTTCCACAGAAGCCCCGCGCGTACGCTGGAGTTCGTCCGCTGCTTGAACCGCCGTATGCACCATCGCCCCATACGTGATGAGCGTAACATCACTGCCTTCCCGAACGACACCCGCAACACCGATCGGCACAGTATACGGCTCATCGGGCACTTCTGCACGAAACGACCGATACAGCTTTAAGTGTTCCATATAAAACACCGGATCATCGTCGCGAATGGCCGAAATCAGCAAACCTTTTGCATCGTATGGATTTGATGGAATAACGACTTTCATCCCCGGTGTCTGGACCATCAGACCTTCCAAACTGTCGCCGTGCAACTCGGGTGCTTTTACGCCTCCACCAAACGGTGTGCGAAAAACAATCGGTGCACTGTACCGCCCGCCGGAGCGATAACGCATGCGCGCAGCTTGTGAGCAAATCTGATCCATTGTTTCAAATATAAATCCAATAAACTGAATTTCAGCGACTGGACGAAATCCTTGAACACCGAGCCCGACTGCAAGCCCCCCGATGCCCGATTCGGCAAGCGGAGTATCAAACACCCTTGTCGCTCCAAACTGCTTTTGCAGTCCTTCGGTCGCACGAAACACGCCCCCGACGTGCCCGACATCTTCGCCAAATACCATCACCGTCGGATCGCGCTCCAGCTCACAGCGCATGGCATCCCGAATTGCTTCAATCATCGTCATATTGGTCATCGTACACGGTTCCTCTCTGCATAAAAACAATATGCCAAAATCAAAAACCGACCTACCGCAACTGCACAAGCACGTTCACGTCCGTGTACTGTGTTATTTCCACTGCGCAATTTGTTTTGCGATGTGCGCGGGGGGCGTCGCATACATACTCGTCAGCAAACCCGGAACGGTCATTTTCTCAATGTTCTCTGCTTTTTTGATGTGCTCTGCCACATCGTCGCGCGCCGCTTGTACGACCGCTTGCTCGTCTGCCTCAGTCCATAATCCTTTGGCAGCCACATACTGCCGCATCCGAACGAGCGGATCGCGCTCTTCCCAAGACGTTTGCTCATCTTTTGTACGGTATTTCGTCGGGTCGTCCCCGGACATCGAATGCGGTCCAAAACGGTACGTGATCGCCTCGATCAGTGTCGGCATCCCACCCAATGCATGGACGCGCGCTTCTTGAACCGCTGCTGCGACCGCAAGAACGTCCATTCCATCAACGAGCACGCCACGAATACCCGCTGCGACCGCTTTGTGGGCGATCGATGCAGCCGTCGTCTGCTTGGACATCGGTGTCGAAATAGCGTACTGATTGTTTTGCACGAAAAAAATCGCCGGCAGCCGCATTGCGCCCGCAAAGTTCATTCCCTCATAAAAATCGCCTTGTGACGATCCACCATCGCCTGTATATGCGATCGCAACGTTGCTTTTCTTTTTGAGTTGAAGACCAAGGGCAATGCCCGCACATTCGACGATTTGGGCACCGATAATAATTTGCGGCATCAATACATGCACATCTTCTGGGATGCGGCCACCGTACTGATGTCCCCGCGAATACAAAAACGCCTGAAACATCGGCAATCCATGCCATACGATTTGGGGCATATCGCGGTATCCCGGACAAATAAAATCTTCCCGTTCCAAAACAAACTCGCTGCCGATCATGGCCGCTTCTTGTCCAGATACAGGTGCATAAAAGCCGAGCCTTCCTTGGCGATTTAAGCTTACCGCACGCTGATCCCATGTGCGCGTATATACCATGCGACGCATGAGTTCGCGGAGCTGCTCCGATGTCAAATTTGGTGCTTTTGCACCAGATGCAAGCGTCCCATCGGGCAGAAGCACCCGCAATGGCTCGATGTGGGGCACCGATACTTCATAGGGCACTTTCGTCTGCACACCCATGTAATTACACGCCTCTCTTCCTCATATAAAGTACATCCCTCTCCACTCATCGACTTATTATACCGTATGTGCTAAGATGATTCCAACACAGATGCACATGTATTTGTGTGTTGTACGCACAGATCAGATCCGGATTGCGGACCGCGCGCATACGCATACTCATCCCTATCGCAAACATCGCTTTAGAGGTCTGTATGCGCTGGACCGCAAAAGGCGTGTTTGTGAAACGGACCGATGGTTTGAAGACCAATATGAAGACAACATCCTGCATCACGCCCCCAAAAAAGAGCTGTTTGCCAACGTCCCCACCGTGTTGCACGCGTACACACGGTGGTTTTTTCTATGTACAATCCCAAGACGGAGGTCGTTTTATGCATCTCGTCCTGATCGGCGGCGGGCACGCGCACGCGCTTTTGCTTCGTCGGCTCGCCACGCAGCCGCGGCACACGTTTCACAAAATAACGCTAATCTCCCCGCGCGCCACACATGTGTACTCTGGAATGATCGCCAGCGTCATTGCGGGTGACGTACCAATGTCTTGTGCCCTGATCGACATCGCTGCATGCGCTTATGCAGCACGTGTGCAGTGGATTCGCGATGAAGCTGTGCATATAGATGGGCATACAGTGTTTACAAAAAGCGGGCATTCCGTGCACTTCGATGTCGCCTCGCTCAATGTCGGCAGCTCCCGACGCGATCAACACGTGTGCTGCGACGTCCCCCACGCACTGCTGCGCACTTCAGAGGACATTTGTATGGCGATGCGCGCCGCAGATGGTCCAGACCCGATCGCTGTCGTCGGGGGAGGAGCTGCTGGGATAGAAGTCGCGTCTGCGCTCGCCGCGCGCCGCCGTCTGCGCGCGTGCAGTGCGCCTGTATACGTCATAAGTGCCAAGCCCGAGTTGCTCGCATCCTCCTCGCTGTGGCCACGAGAAAAGCACGCATGCCTCTTGCGGCACGGCGGCTTCGTCCCGATGCTCGGCCACACTGTACGGGCGGTGTTCGTCCATCGGCGCGGGTACGGGCTTACGCTGGACAATGGAGATTCGCTGCACGTCGGTCACGTCATATGGCTTACGGGACCGAGTGCCCCAAAATGGCTCCAGACGAGCAACATCGCAACGTGTCCAGACGGCTATGCGCTCGTACATCCGACGCTCGTCGTCCACAATGCGCCACACATTTTTGCTGTAGGGGACTGCCGCACACACATCCATGCACCGACACTCGACCGCTCCGGGGTTCATGCCGTTCACGAAGCACCGATCCTTCTGCACAACGTGTGTGCATACGGTACAGCCACGCGTCTGCGTCCTTATCGTCCACGAAAACGATCGCTGTATCTTGTGCGTCTTGGTCATCGTCGTGCGATGGCGACTTGGGGTTCATTTTGGGCGTACGGAGCCCCACTCTACACGCTCAAGCGCGCAATCGACTCCCGCTACGTGCGTCACAACACCGCACCAATCGACCGCGGATCGTAGCGCATCCGAATGCGTTGCGCATGCTCAGCTACTTCTGCCCTCCATGCATCGTCTTGCACGTCAATGCGCTGATCGCACGCAAATGCGTTCCACACTTCGTGCACGCTTAGTGGCATCCCGCACACTTCAGACATCGTCGTCATCATCGACGGATCGATAGGCGGTGCATTGGTCGCTTGGGCGCACATATAAAACCGCATTACGCGCTGTGCACGCGCCTGTGCATCTCCGCTTACGTTGATAAACGCGTGCACGATCGTCGCTGTTGCGGAACGATGCTGGGATATTCCCGCGATTTTTGCCCCATCAACGTGGATGTCGTATGCACCCGGGCATACTGCACCGCGCACTTCCCCTACTGCGGTATGCACACCGCAGCGGGCGCACGCCGCGTGAATGCGTGTAACAAGCTGCATAAAGTCATCATGAATGCTGCCCGTCCACGCTGGGAGCACGAGTGCGACATTGAGCACCCCTGCATCCAAAGGAACGGCAGCACCGCCTGACGGACGCACTACGACTTGCGCACCTTCGTCTTCAAAAGCGTGCATCGCCTCGGTTGCGCAACGGTATGTCGTTTCGCGCAAACCAATCACAAGCGCACACTCATGCACCCAAGCCATGAGTGTGTTCGTTCCATATCGTCGTGCCACTACGTGTTCCGTTGCGATCGCTTCATATGCATCGTGCCACGCTCCAAACCGAATCAACCGCTCACACCCCTTAATATTGTGTAAACCATCGACCAACGACTTCGCTCAACAACAATTTGCGGCTATCCGTATCGTCTTTTGTACCGCTCCGATCTACCGCTTCATAGACGCGAAGAGAAAAAGACTGGAATGATTGAAACGCAGTTCCACTAAATTGAAATGGCATCATCTTATCTTGCGTTCCAACTGAAAATTGATCCGCACCGGTTCCGTCAAACGTTACAATTTTTTCTGTCTTGTTTCCAGTGAACAAATCCGTCACCTCAAAAATCAGCTTCCTATCCCGTGGCCAAAACTTGTATTCTTTGCCCTGATCGACGCGCACGGTCATATCAAACGTAAAACTCGATCCATCCGTTGGTGTCAGCTTATACTTTTGTATCGATACCGTATACGGTTTGACGACGATGTTCATCAAACTCTGTTTTTGTTCCACCGTCTCATTGTTCGGTGCCATGGGGCGCAATGCGATGTATCCATCGGACGCATCCGAACTGTTCGTATCAATTGCCGACCCCTTCGTCCCGACACCGATAAACAACTGGACATTTTCACGTTTTATATTTTTTGGTACGTTTGCTTTTACAACAAACAACGTCTTTTCTTGTGGCTCCACCCGATCTGCCTTATGATCGATCGTGGCAACGACAATCGTTCCTTTGTCTGTTCGATACAATGCGTACAATCCTGGAGGCGCAATGTTGCGTTGCTCTAAATTCGTCCACTCCATCAACGTCACCAACGTATCCTCGGACTTTCCTTGATACAACCGCGTGCCGACCACGTTCACTTCCGAACGGATGCCATCTTGAACGACGACGTACTTTGTCTGTGCAGGTGAGAGCAGTGCGCCCCCCCCTTTTCGCGTATCGACGGCGAGCAACACTTCATTGTCCTTTGCAGCTGGTGCATCTTTTGTCTCTGTACCCCCTGTAGATCCATCGACAATTTTTATCGTTAATTTTTGATACGATCGTGCGAAAGGAATTTTTGCACGATACGTCATCTGTACCGTTTCTCCTGGTCGAATTGCATTTACCCGTCCCGTGTTGATCAACTCCATTTGTGCAGCGTTTCTCGATATCCCATCGAACCAAAGTTGCCCTGTCCATGAAGGCATCGACGCATCGCTCGCACTGCGATTGGTCACATCGATGGCTACAAAAATATAGTCATTTCCATCATCAACAGGAACCCGATCGACATCATTTATGCGCACGTCGTATGCAAACTGATCGTCGCTATACGAAAACGTCTCAGACGAAGCGCGCTCTGCTTGCACTTGAAACGACAACGCAAACGTCGCTACCGGTATACGCAATTCTCCTGTGCTCGCTGGTGGAGCAGATGCCCCTCCTTGTCCCCCTCCCCCAGTCGATCCACCTGATTCAGACACGAGCAATACAAGGTTTTTGAGCGACGTAGACTTTGGAATAGTTCCTGTAAGCTCGATCTGTAGGGGGATTTTTGGAAGCAGCGATGCTTGTTGCCCACTATTTCCAGGGGTCAGTTCATAAAACTCCCCGCGCGCAGTTTTTAACCGGTATTTGTACGTCAACGTAGTTGCTTCTCGTCCATCATTTTTTGCAATCAAGGAAACGGTAATCGCTTGTTTTTGTCCGTCCGCATCAGTCTTTTTTCCTGTCGGCTTCGCAACCGCACTTTTTACGTTTGCGATGACAGGCTTGCTGTCTACTTCCAGCCGCACCGATTTCCCGACCGGCACAAACGCCCCTACGCGCGGCTTATAGTCCAGTACGTATATCGCTACAGGCATGAACGCACCAACAGCTGCATTTCCATCCCTTCCTTGTTGGCTTCCAGATGATGCGATCGTTTTGACAAGCATCAACTGCGCATTGCGCAAATCAACACTTTGGGGCACGCGTCCATTCAGTGGATACTCCGATTCATCTTGAGGAGGAATATTTAAATCAATCGTCCCATTCATATCAAACTGCAATCCTACTCTCGTAAGCAACTTCATTAAATACGCACCACTACCACCGCCCGATTTAATTACGCCGATGTTTTTTATTTTTACATATACGTTTACGTATTTGTACTTCTCATCCTCGGAAACAGTCGTTTTTTCGATCGACATGCGTAAAGGAACTTCGTTGATCGTCAGTCGCTGGATTTTGTTCGACGGAGAGGCATTTTTATACGTCTTTGGTATTGCATACGTACCGATAGGTTCTTGAAAGTCTTTCATGGAAAAATTCCATCGAAAAAGCGTAATACCCAAGGAAAATCCAGAAACGTTTTTTGGTGTCTGGATAAATACTTCAACTTGTCGTTCCGAACGAACAGGCACTGCGTTGTTTAATGCGCCTTGATCTACAGGACGGACTTTGTATACTGCGCCATCGGACCCCCGAATCGAAAACCAATAATTATTGAAATCAAACTCCTTTGAGGATCGATTATTAATCGTGAATGTAAAGTAAAACGTCTTGATTTTATCGACAGAAAGTGCTGTCACCCGCGCCAACGTCACCCCGACTTCCGGAGATATTGCGACAGTGCCAAGTGGTTCAGGGACAAATTCATTCGCATTCGTTTTTGGCGCTTTCGGCACTGCCTTGCTTTGGGGCTTATCCGTACCCTGACCTTGCGCACGTGTTTTTGTGGGCGTATTTTTCGGCAATGGTGTGCTCTTGGGCGCAAAGGCGGTCAACCACGATATTGGCGCACGCTCATACGCTCCATCCAGTGCTGTAGGTGCCAGGCGAGGCACCACCGATTGCCACGGACGCGATGTCCATTCCGCTGGATATACGTCGCGACCCATCATATCCCGCAAAGCGTTTGGTTGGACATTCACCGCCCCAGCCATCGCCGTGCAACTCCACACGCACAACCACGCACACAAAAACGACCCCAGCCACTTGTATTTGACCATCATCCACATCCCCTTTGACAACAGGTGTCGTATGCGCAGCGTGATACTCATCCGCATTTCAATACATTTGTCTATTTCACACAAACACTTTTTGCTTTTTTCAAAAAAGGAAGTCCTCTGGAACGATGTGTTCAACAAGAGATGCGTATGCGCTATGTGCACCGCAATATACGATTGTGTCCGTTTGACAACAGGCACGTTGTTCTCTTATCATACCACAACCGTTATGCTTTTACGAATACAATTTATACGCTTGATTGTTTGCGCGCACGTACGACCCGCCTTCAGCGGTTGGGGCTATCGGTGTGCGCGTTATTTGGATGTTCTACTTCATCCATTATGGAACACATCGTTCGTGTGGACTGTCTGCGCTGCGGAAGCAGAACGTGTTTTTGTCAAACGGATCGATGCATTGAAATACGGGTGCGTATTACCGCGCACGTCGGTATGTTCGTCTTTCTTATGTATCGGTAGATCGGTACGGATTGTGTACACCAAAAAAACCACAAAAGCACCTTATCCAA
>JAGWXQ010000241.1 GCA_018969805.1 Paenibacillaceae bacterium
TTGGAAGCACAGCGTGTTCAGGAACCAGAGCCTGATGTCATCGAGCGCACGACACCGCTCATCGCGCAACGTGAAGAGGGCGCGGTTGACGATGTGCACGTCGGGGACACAGAAGTGCACGCCGCACATCCGACGATGCCCGTGACGATCGATGAGTGGGCTGTAGCAGGCATCGCCATCGATGGAGACGCATTTGCGTTGCACATGCGCGACCAACAATGGACGATGCCAACAGAGCCGTTGCTCGAACCAAACGATGCCCCGATTGACCATGTCGAGGAGTTTTCTCCGGATTTTCATGCTCCAGCAACGTACCAAATGGTTCCATTGATCGAAGAAGAAGATCCGTTTCTGATGCGTTTGTCCGATGTGCCGATCGTAAATAAAAACGCCATACCACTTCAAGAAGCGCGTCTGTCCGATGTGCCGATCGCGCATCCAAAACAGGATGAACACACGATCGATGCCGATCAAAAACTGGGGTTTGTACACGATGCACCATTTGTCGATGCGTTTATGGACGATGTGCTTGAATCGTGGCTGGCGTGGACAGACGTGACGCTGGATGATGGATACGAGGACATCGCACCGTTTCGCTACGTATAGTGCTCGTGCGCAATGCAAGAAAACAAATGTGATAAGGGGGAAACCGTATGAACAATACATGGAGACGCTTCGCCCTCGGGGCATTGGCGATCGCGATCGTTACGACCGTCGCGTGCAGCAAAAATGATGCGCTGATCGATGAAACTGCACAGACGATTCGCATCGCAGTCATGCAAAGCTATGGGGATTATGACCGCAGCATGTACACAGAACTGTATGAAATTACCCATCCCAAAACGAAAGTAGAAATCGTGAGCGCAGTTGATTACAGCAAAGTTGACCAAGATAGTGGGAAAACACCCGATGCAGTGGTGGAAATGAAAAAATTGCTGACTGGAGACAATCCTCCTGATGTCGTTATTATGAACACGCTGGACGATTTGCGCAAACTCACGGAAGAAAATTTGCTGACTCCGTTGGATTCGTTTATGAAAACAGACAACATCGATACGCAAATGTTTGTGCCGAGCTTGATCGAGGGTTTAAAAACGGCGACGAGCGACGGGCAATTGTACGGTCTTGCTCCACTGTTTTCGACATCCGCGCTGTACTTTAATCGAGGCATATTTGAAGAAGCAGGAATTGATCCCCCGCGGGATGGGATGACGTGGGAAGAAGTGCTCAAACTTGCCGAGCAAGTGGCGAGCGGGAAAGGAAAAGAGCGTACGTACGGAATTTCCTTCGATTACTGGTGGCCGTCAAACGTCATCGCAGATGCCCAAAAATACGCGAGGCAGCTAAAATTGCGTTTATTTGATGAAAAACTTGAGCGCATGGAAATCAATCGTCCAGATTGGGAAAACGTCTTTTCAACTATTATTTCTTTGCACAAAAACAAAGTAGTTCTCGATGAAGCGACGGCACAAACGAATGAAGGGCAGTACTATGATTACAACGACAATATGTTTACGCAAGGAAAATTGGCGATGATGACTGGCGACATTTCGCTAACTGATACAATCATTTCCTCCA
>JAGWXQ010000242.1 GCA_018969805.1 Paenibacillaceae bacterium
TACTGGCAATTGAACCAAAATTTGTCTTTGCAGGAAGTGGTGCGATCGGTATCGAAAACACGTACGTAATTACGGAGCACGGCTTTGCGCAACTGACGGTGTCTCCAGAGCACATTTTTCACGCGTGAATCAGAAAGGGAGTCGGGTATGAGCCAAACAAAACGGTTGTGGTGGACGCTATCGACGGTGTGCATCCTCGTTACGCTCGTCATGTGTTCGGGTTTTGTGTTTGCAGCACAGCAAGTGTTGTTTCCTCCAGCAGGAGATGCGTCAATGCCTACGAAAGAGCAGACGAAAGCGGAGCAAGGAGACAGCATCGGCATCGTCGCCCTTGGGGATTCGCTGACAGTCGGATTTGGGGATTCGCTCGGACAAGGGTACGTCGGTCGGTTGCGGCAACGTTGGGGCGACGTTTCTGATGTGCCCGTGTATATTACGGCAAACGTCGCGCGCAATGGGGCAAAAGCATCAGAAGTGTTGGAGGCACTGAAGACACGTCCGGGGTTGCAAGATGCGGTGCGTATCGCAGATGTGGTCGTGATGACTGTCGGGGGCAACGATTTGTATACGTTTGGCGAGGACGTCGATCCGAGTACGTTTGAGCAACGCATCCCTGCAGTGCGCGATACGATCAGCAATATTTTTGCGGCCATACGCAGCCTCAATGACCGTGTCGATGTGTATTACATCGGATTGTACAACCCGTTTGTTTCGCTCGGCGATCAGCCATCGATCGTGCGCGCAGTGCAGCGGTGGAATGAGGCCGTGCAAGATGTCGCCCGTACGGATGCGCGCATCGTATTCGTACCGACGTATGATTTGTTTCAGCGCAATACGAAGTCGTATTTGTCATCGGACAACTACCACCTCAACGACGATGGGTATGCACGCGTCGCAGAACGGTTGTTTACCCTCGTGCGGCCGTGATTGCTCCTATCGTTGTGAACGAGAGTATGGTATGCTTGACGCACATAAAGGGGGAGTATGTTTGGGAGAGCCGGTGTTGTCTGTCGTCGATTTGCATAAGTCCATCCGCGGAAAATCGATTATTCGTGGTGTGACGTTTGACGTGTATGCAGGGGAAGTGTTTGGTTTTTTAGGACCGAATGGTTCGGGAAAAACGACGACAATTCGTATGCTCGTCGATTTGATTCGGCCGACATCGGGGACGGTACGGCTTGCTTCGTTTGATGTACACCGCGACCACGATGAGGCGATGCAGTGTGTCGGGTGCATCGTCGAAAACCCAGAAATGTACAACTTTATGACCGGCTGGCAAAATCTGGAACATTTTGCGCATATGATGCCTCGCCTTCCGCGCGAACGCATCCAAGAAGTGACGGACATCGTCGGATTGACCGCGCGCATTCATGACAAAGTGAAGACGTATTCGCTCGGAATGCGGCAACGTTTGGGCATCGCACAAGCATTACTGGGCAACCCAAAACTGCTTATTTTGGACGAACCGACAAACGGTCTTGATCCTCAAGGGATTAAAGAATTGAGGGTCTTTATTCGGTCGCTTGCGGCACAAGGAATGAGCGTATTCGTATCGAGCCACTTATTGAGCGAAG
>JAGWXQ010000037.1 GCA_018969805.1 Paenibacillaceae bacterium
TTCGTCACAAGTACGATCCAAGCGATCGTCACGGGTATCGACAACCAGCTCAACGTCGCATCATATCCAAACGGCAAATTGATCCATTCGACTTTGACCCCACACGCGACGACGATCGCTGCCGCAGCCGTTTGACCAAGCAATTTCCATCGTGGTGCAAGATCATATCGATCATCGATCGCACCGACGATCGCCATCAGCACCGCCCCCAACACGATGCCGAGTACGACGTTCCATCGGTATCCTTCGATCGTAAGCAGTCCAACTGCAAGCGTACACACAAACGCAATGCCAATCGCCACACCACCCCAGCGAGGCATCGGGGCACTATGCACTTTGCGCGCACACGGCGCATCGACAGCTCCTGCTGCCATCGCCCAGCGGCGAATGAGCGGTGTCAACGCCATCGTCAACACGGTCGCTCCAAAAAACAACAACACGTACGTTATGACCATACGATCATCTCCTCACAAACGCTGTCGCGGAACGCGATCGCCCCAAATGAGCATGCGTACCACAAAACGCGGCAAAGCCATCATCCGCCCCAACCGACGCGGTTGTTGCATGAGCCGGTACAGCCATTCCATATGCATGCGCTGCACCCACTGCGGGGCGCGGTGCAACCGACCCGCCATCACATCAAAACTGCCCCCACACCCGATCATCACGGGAACGTCCAGACGCGCACGATGCTGCGCGATCCATCGATCTTGTGTCGCAAGCGAACGCCCAACGAGCAAAATATGGGGCTGAGCCTGCGCAATGCGCGCAAGCACCGCTTCATCATCCTCAAAATACCCTGTCTCGCACCCCACGATGCACAATCCCCGATGCATCTGCTGCATGCGGCGGGCCGCTTCTTCCACGACGTCCTGCGATGCCCCGAGCATATATACGCGCCATCCATGTTTTGCCGCCTCTTGCAACAACTCCTGCACGACATCATACCCCGTCACCCGCCCACGCACCGGCTGCCCCCGCCACCACGCCGCCCAAACGACTCCGATGCCATCGGCAACGACAAGCTCCGCCTGACGCAGCATGCGCAAGTACGCCCGATCCCGCAATCCGTGCATGAGCATGATCGGATTGAGCGTGACGACGTGCGTCGCGCGCTTCGTGCGAATCGCTTCAAAAAGAACGCGCGCAATGCCCGTCATCGACTTCCGCGATACCGCGACACCAAAAAGGACACTGACATCGTCGTGCAGTGCACGTACAACTTTTTGCGCAGGCATCCGCGCCTGCACACGCAAACTGTCCATGTGCGTACTGCGCGCTGCATTCCACGCACTACGCGGGGTATTCGTACATGTGCTCAGTGCAGGCAACAACCCCGATACGTCTTCTGTCGTACAGGCGATCGGCACAGCGAGCCTCGCAGCAAATTGCTCTATTTTTGGATCGTACGACACTGCGACAAACGGAACGCCACCGACTGCCGCATAAATGAGCGCATGCAAACGCATACCGAGCACCCACGTACACTGCGCAACCGCATCAATCATGTGCTGTGGATGTTCCGTCGGAGCATGCACCGTCCATCCGTATGCGTGCGCCAATATATGTGCAGTATGTCGGTCTTCTGGCTCATGAAACGGGAGCAATACGACATCATTGCCCGTACGCCGCTGCCACTGTGCCACCGTCCTCCCGATCTCCTGTACGTCTGCACCGTCTGCGCGCCACGCCCGAATCGCGACCCCAAGCGTCGCGGGAAACACGTGCCCTACCCCAGCAGTACACCCGCACACCGGATCGGCACACACGCGTACATGCCCCGCATCGACACCAAAACGCACAAGCAAGTCGTGCGATGCATCATCGCGTACAAATACCGCCAAGCTGCGCTCTGCCATCGACCGCACCCACCGTCCAAACAGCCACGAACGACGAATCGGTCCAATCCCTTGTGCATACCAAACAACGAGCGCACCAGCACGGTGCGCAAGCTCCATCATACTCATATAATACACCATGCTGCGCATGCTTGTCACGTCTTGCAGCAAGCTTCCACCACCAAATATGCACACGCGTGCGTCGCGCAACAACGACCACACCGCACGCACATCCCCACGACCGACTGCCTCGATGCCGTGCACACGCGTCGTATGTCCCACATCCCCAGATACGACGACCGGTCGAATGCGCACATCAAGGCGCTGCGCTTCATCGGCAAGTGCGGTCAATATCGCGTGCAATACCGCCTCATCCCCGCTATTGGCGTATCCATAATATCCGACGATGGCGATCGTCTGCACGTGTTCGTTCACGAAGCGTGCCCCCGCTTTCTAACAGTGCGCCGCATCTGGACGTACGCGGACACAACAACGACCACGCCCAATCCCGTGCCGAGCACCGCACCGTACACCGAACGCAAAAAAGAAATCATCAGCGGCGTATGCAAATGAGCAAACGTATCGATCAACGAGACAATGCCGATCGTGCCCGCCACGACGCACGCAATCGACCACCATCGCGCCCTACCACCAAACACGACTGCGACCACGATCGCAGGATACGCAAAAAGAAATTCTTTTGTCCGAGGACGCACGCCAAACACATCGGTCATCCACTGACGCAGCACACGCTCCACTTCCAGTGCTTTCCCTGCATTCCCCGTACGCGATACGTAAAACAACAACGTCCCCACCCCTGCGATCAGCGCCAAAAATGCCCATACCCGCAACGGACTACGCCACACCGTGCACAATACGTTCCACACCGCACTCCAGCGCTGCCCATAATGCACGTACAGCGCATACAGCATCGTCAGCACGATCGGGACGACGTGCAGCACCCCAACACCACGAAAAAGCGCGATCCCGAGCATATGTTCCTGTGTATCGAGCAACGCGACCACAAACGCAGATATACCAAAAGCAATTCCAAGCGCACCCAAGAGGGCATACCCCCCGCAGACAACGCGCGCGCGCATCGTCTGATCGTCCCGATTGCGCACATGCACAAGGGGCATCATCGCAAGCACCGCCCCACACACCGCGACCCCGAGTGCCAAGAGCGGCGACATCCACGACCGCATCCCCAAATACACGATCGCGCTCATCAAGAGCCCAATCACAAACAACGGCAACGCAAGCACAGGGACAAACATTCCCAACGTCCAAGCAATGCACGCAATCGCACCGACCGCCACTCCAGCCTTGAGCGCCGTTCGCCAATGTGCCCCCATCGGTGATGGACGCATCGGTGACGGTTCTCCAAAAGTAAACCCTTGCCTCTCCAACAATTGCTTCAGTTGGAATTGTGGTCCCAAAACCCGTGCAAGCGGCTCAGAAGCATCTTTGTATGCACCCTTCACTGCATCAAAACGCAACTCGTTGTTCCAAAACACGAGTCGAACGTTGCGCTCGCGCACCGCCAACAAAACGCGATCAACGACTTCGTCCGGTTCACGCAATACGTCTGCGGGTACGGAATGCAACCGAACCGCATCGTACCCCAAACGTTTGGCGATGGACGCAAAACCTACTTGCGGCTTGGCAAGCTCGATCGCTGCTACCCCAATGCCCGCCTCACGCAACAGCTGCGCCATCACCGCCAATGCGCGCTGCTGCTCGTCGTCTGCTGCCCCAGTCACTTGCGGTCCGTCAAATACGATCCAGCGCACACCGTACGTGCGCAACCGCTCCAAAAGTCCGCGCATCGCCGCGGCATCAAACGGCTGTCGCTGATCCGATAAACGCACAACGAGCGAAAATCCGAGCGCGCGCAACGTGCGCATCGCAATCGGATCAGGATCAAGGGCACGCACAGAAGCCGCCTCGATCGGCATCGCAATTTCGACCGTGTTTCCCACAGAGCGCACACCGATACGCCCAAACGACGCCTCAATGAGCGGCAAAAGCACCGTACGCGCTTCTTGATGCAAAAACACAACGACCGTCGCATTGTCCGTCTGCGCATCGGCAAACGCACCCCGCGCGAGCAACACTTCTTTTTTTGTATACAATCGCACATGCTGCGCCCAGGCAAGCTCGCGAAGCGTGCTCTCATATACCGCCATCGCATTCATCCCCAACGCACGCAGTTCGTCTAAGCGCATCCGCACGTATCCGTGCGGATCACCTTGCATCGACGATGCCTCTACAATGTCCCGATAATCTGCAACAAACGACACGACGCGGTTTGATTGCTCTGCCCCATGGCGCAACACAACAAGCGGGAGTGCACACAGCAACCCTCCCGCAATAACGACAAGCAATGCGTTGCGCCACCGCATCATGCGCGCGATGCGCTCGTTCATGGGCGCTCTCTCCCTTATCGTTTACCCAAAAAATTGCTGTACGATTGCTTGTACTTCCTCATGCATCGCTGCAAACTTCTGCTGCGCCTCTTGACGCGTCGTTCCGATTGCACTAAAATACACCTTCATTTTTGGCTCCGTGCCCGATGGGCGCACACACACCCACGAACGATCCGCACACAAAAACTTCAATACGTTTTCTTTTGGCAACCCGTGCCCGTCTTGTTCATAATCAAGCACGCGGGTTACCGCCAATCCCCCAATCGATTCCATTGGTTGGGCACGCAAACGGTCCATGGCACGCTGAATTTTCGGAAACTCCGACATGTCCCGCAACGATATCGATACTGTACGGTCTTCATAATAGCCATGCCGTTCGTACAACGCCTCAAGCTGCTGCAGTGCCGACCGATTGTCTCCTCCAGCTTTCAGCGCATCACACAGCACGACTGCTGCGATGACCGCATCTTTGTCGCGTGCATAATTGCCAAGCAAATACCCATGACTTTCTTCATATCCAAGCAAAAATCGCCGTTCCCGTTGGCCGTGCAGTGACAACCCGTCATGCATGTTCATTTTTTCTGCGATGTATTTGAATCCGGTCAACGTCTCCTCGACGTGCACGCCGTACGAACGCGCAATCGCCGCGCCCAAATCACTCGTCACAATCGTCTTTACAATAAAATAATCGATCGCATCGCGATCCGTATGCGGCGCACCAAACACTTCTTTGCGATTGCTACACACATAATCACACAACAGTGCCCCAATTTGGTTGCCCGTAAGCATCACGTATTCGCCCGTATGCGCATCCAGAACCGATACCGCCAAACGATCACAATCCGGGTCGGTCGCCAGTGCCACTTTCGCACGATGCTGACGAGCGACATCGATCACCCGCTGCATGACCGCAGGATCTTCTGGGTTTGGGTGTGCAATCGTGGGAAACGCCCCCGATGGCGTGCATTGCTCTGCATCATATACGACGTTGTTGTATTTTGCCATCCGAAACATATCAAACATAATCGGTGCACCCGTACCATGGAGCGACGTGTACGCAATCGTCATGTCCGAAGGATTTTCTTCCGATTGGAGACGGGATGTCAGTACATAAAATAAATAGACATGATCAAACTGTTCGTCGATGGTGTGTACGAGCGGGTGCACCACAACATCGCCATCGTACCGTTTGACCTCCGAATAAGACCGCACATCCGAAATCGCCTCGATGATCTCGGCCGATGGCTCGGGCAACAACTGCGCTCCATCCGCACCGTACACTTTGAATCCATTGTACTGCATTGGATTGTGTGAAGCCGTGACGACGATACCCATCGTTGCTTTAAAGTGGCGCACCGCAAAGGAGATCATCGCAGTCGGGCGCGGTTGTGAAAACAACGATGTGTGGATGCCGTTTGCCACCATGACAGCAGCAGCACTGCGCGCATACGGTGCCGATGTCATCCGCGTATCAAATCCGATCACAATACGAGGGGGGGCTGCGCTTTTGTTCGCAATCTCTAATATTTTATTGGCTATACCTTGCATGACCCGACCGATCGTATACGTATTCCACAATGCCGATCCGAGCCCCTCCGTCGTGCGCATGCCCCCGGTGCCAAAATTGATGTCCGAATAAAACCGCTTTAATATTTCTTCTTCGTCGCCCGCAATCGCTGCCAACTCCGCACGATCGTCTTCGTGGATGTTCGGATCGTTGCACCATTGTTCGTATCGCGAAATGTGTGTCCGTGTGGCTTGCGTGCCCATCATTCGCCCTCCTTCACACGTGCAACCTCCGCAGTACGCGGCTGCAATGCAAACAACAACTGCGCTTCCACTGCAACGCGTTCTCCAACACGGGCAAGTGCCGTCCCTTTGCCAATAGACCCTTTTTTCTTAACGATGTGTACTTCCAAATGCAGTACATCGCCAGGAACAACGGTGCTGCGAAAACGCACACCGTCTAAGCCGGCAAACAACGCCAAATCATCGCGATGCGCCTCCATACTGAGCAATGCGACCGCACCGACTTGCGCAAGTGCCTCTACAATCAGTACTCCAGGCATGATGGGAGCTCCTGGAAAATGCCCCGTAAAAAAATACTCGTTGATCGTGACCGCTTTCATCCCAACTGCACGCACGCCCGGATCCAATTCTTCGATACGATCAATCAGCAAAAATGGGGGGCGATGCGGAATAATCCTCATAATGGCTGTCGCATCCAGCATAAACATCGTCCTTTCGGAAACACTATCGATGCATCCTTTTGCTGCTGCAGCAGGAAAGGTTCACATACAGCGGATGGGGATGGATGCCTCGTCCGTCCCCCCATCAAGCATGGGCCCTACGTGTGCAAGACCCCGCATCCCTGCGCATGGAGGCTTACTGATCCGCCCAAACCAAGTCGTATATGTGCTTCCATGTCTTCCACTGCAGCACGTCCTGTGCCTCTCCGCCACCGAGCAGTACATATCCGACATACAAGCCCATGGCAAACAAACCGATCGCGAACAACAACCGAAACGTGCGCCACATCCAACGGATGCTGCGTTTTGGAGCACGGCGACGCGTGCGCGCAGATGATGAGCCCATGTGTCTTCTCCTATCGCAAGTTCCTCTCCTCTACACGATACCACGAATGCAACGCGCAACGCAAAATGTCATGCGTGGGACATGAGCGCAAGCAATATCGCTTTTTGCGCGTGCAACCGATTTTCTGCCTGATCAAAGACAATCGATCGCGCACCATCAAAAACGTCGGCCGTCACTTCTTCCCCACGGTGCGCTGGCAAGCAATGCATAAACGACGCATCAGGGCGCGCAAGCCCAAACAACTGTGCATCGACACGATACGATTCAAACGCCCGCTCGCGCACATGTTGCTCAGCTTCCATCCCCATACTCGCCCACACATCCGTATATACGACATCCGCACCACGCACCGCATCGCGCGGGTCCTCATGGTACGTGTAGTGCCCTCCTCCATTGCGCGCAGCGTCAAGCGCAATGTGCACGACTTCTGAAGCGGGCTCATACCCAGGTGGTGTGCTGACTGCGACGTGTACACCGAGCTTCACACCGCCGATCATCAAAGAGTGCGCCATATTGTTGCCGTCACCAACGTACGCAAGTTTGCGCCCTTGCAGTGCTCCTTTTGACTCTGCAATCGTCATATAGTCTGCAAGCGCCTGACACGGATGCGACAAATCCGTCAAGCCGTTGATGACCGGCACAGATGCATTGCGGGCAAGCTCAACGACCGTTTTTTGCGCAAATGTACGGATCATGATGCCATCGACGTACCGCGACAGCGTACGCGCCGTATCTGCGACAGTTTCCCCACGCCCGATCTGGATGTCGTCGCGGGACAAAAACAACGCACGCCCCCCAAGCTGTGCCATGCCAACTTCAAACGACACCCGCGTTCGCGTCGAAGACTTTTCAAAAATCATTGCCAGCGTCTTCCCCGCCAAAGACTGCGCAGTGTGCCCCAGAGCACGCTGCTGTTTAAGCTCAATCGCCCATGTGATCAACTCCACGAGCTCCGGGGGCGTATAGTCTGCCAATGCCAAAAAATGCCTCCCACGAAAATGAGCGCGATCCACCCGATCGTTCATTGTACACTCTCCCCTTTTCTGTCCTGCATCTTCGTAAGACGAATCCCCCTACTGGACACATCTATCCAGATGGTTGCTCTTTTTAGGAAAAAGCCTTATTTTCACGATCAAATAAACGTATTGAACGCGCAACCCCCCCACGCACATCTCTTATCGAAGTCTGCATCGCCGCAATCGTCCCAAAAAACACACCAACTGTATCGTACACAACGACACCACGGATATGCAATGGGATTCGGACGCGATACAATAAAAATTCAAAAAAACCAAACTTCCTAGAGGAAAAGTCAAAAAAATCCAACAAATATTTCGCGTGTAAATTTATCGCACTACCGTCTGTGCGCATGTTGCATCATCAACCACGACGTGGTATAATTTTCATTATCGCACACGGATAAATGTAAGAATTCGTTGGTATTGCAAGGAACAGGATGTATTTATCGCAAGGGAATTGGTGGTCATAGAAAGTTCATCATTCGTACGCACATCATTGCGTACGAAAAATCACATCTTAATTTTAGGGGGGTATATGCGCATGCGTCGCATAAGGACATCATTGATTGGGTTTGCTTCTTCGGTTGCTTTGTGTGTTTCTTTGCTTCCGACGACCGTGGGCGCAAAGCCTTCACCAAGCCCCATACCGTCGCAATCGACGGTAACGATACTGATCAATAAAAATAAGATCGGTTCCGGGGTCATCTTCAGAGAACAAAAGAAAGCCGGCGCAAATTCGGGAAGTATTTATTCCATCGCTACATTGGACGGAGCTGCATGTAAACCACAAAATGGGAAAACTCAATGTGTGATCCAAACGTTTGATAGACGAATCCACCGCAGCGTATCTGTACAACCACCGATTGGCGATGCGACCATCCTTCTCGTCTCGACAAATGCGCGACTTACAGCCGCACCCATTTGCGGGGATGGAACAAGCGACAGAGGCAAACAAACAAAGACGGCTTCGGGGACATTTATTGGCGATTGCATAAAAACGATTAGCCATTCCACATCAAAGCGTACGCTCGATGCACATAGGCTTTGTCAAAAATATGCTGACGTTTGTAGCAAGGGCACTGCAACAGAACAGAAGACGACTGCTCGCATTCAAAATACTGCGTTCACGCATGAACATACGGTCGGTCTTGTCGATATAGATCAGGGAGGTGTTCAAAGCGATCAGGGATCTGGGGTCATCATCCACAAAAACAACAATGAATACACGATTGCAACCAATGAACATGTCGGTGGGAAATTTTTTCAATCAGGTACATTTACGATTAATGGAAAATCTTACCCCATAAAAAAACGAAAGGCTCCACAATGCCCATACAAAAGTAATGACCTTTGCACCGTCGATGTCGCGCTTCTCTATATTACCACATCTGACTCGTTGCCTGTAGCAACGATCCATCGCGGGTCCGTGTCCAATAACGCAAGCGTGGTGGCTATCGGGTATCCTGACAAAACGAGAAAAAGAACTGTTTTGAATGGGACAATTGAGCAGGACCGTACGTACCCCAGCCATGCATTTGAGAGGGGGCAGACCATCGGATACACATCCGATATTGAAGCAGGAATGAGTGGGGGAGGGGTTTTCCTAAAAAGTACGGGAACATTAATCGGTTTAAATGCAAACCGCAAAGGTGCTTCAGTATTTAATGGCACAGGTCCGTTCAAAAATTTGGTCACGAAAAAACCTTACTCTAAAGAAGATATAAAACAGTTTGATCAACTTTCATGGGGTTTGTCTGTAGCAACATTGTGCGCGATATTTCCTCATGAAAAATTGTGCCCTGCAACTTCAAATGCACCCTTAGCAACGGAACCAACTGAAAAAGTTAATCCCACATTGCAACAGCCTCAGATTCCATCTTACACCGAAACAGTCGGACAAATTTACCAAGGGTAGATCACACGGTTTCGGGTCTACGACTGCGTACTCTCTCGCCCT
>JAGWXQ010000243.1 GCA_018969805.1 Paenibacillaceae bacterium
GCTCATCCGCTCCCCTGGCCATACAATCGGCACACCCGGCGGATACGGTGTAATCGCTTCCGCGCACAAATGTCCTTGCGCATGCTGTAAGGGAATCGACTTGATTTCGCGTTGTTCAAATAATCGCACGGAAATCGGTTCCGAACTCATGTCCCACGGTGCCCATTCGCACACGTCCTGCTTTGTTCCCTGAATGTGTACCGCTTGCGCATCTATTCGCTTTATTGCCCTAAATAGCCGGTGCGCATCGTCCAACCCATGGTGTACTCCCCACACACAAACGGCATACTTCTCGTCGCTCATTTCACACATACATTCGTGCTCCGCAAGCATGCGCGCCAAACGATGCCCGGTCACCGCACCATTGCAATCATACAGCAACAGCTTAAATGGATCCGCACCATCGCCCATAAAACAACGAATTCGAACACATTCCTGAACCATCTTCTCCCGCAACACGGTGATCGCATGCAGCGCACGATCAAACAAGATCGGTCCAAACGTGTCCAACTGCCCGCGCACAGCATCCAAAGAAGCCATAATGACATACGATGGACTTGACGTTTGCACAGCACGCAGTGCAACGCGCAACGTCGCGCGATGAACCAAATCACCCTGAACGTGCAGCATCGCACCCATCGTCAGTGCAGGCAGCATTTTGTGCGTTGATTGGACGATCAGATCCGCTCCACACTGCCTTGCTGAATAAGGAAACGACGGGTGAAACCCAAAATGCGCTCCGTGCGCTTCATCTACGATCAGCGGAATGCCCTGTTCATGCGCCAACGCAACGATGTCTCCAATGTCTGTTGCAATACCATGGTAATTTGGTCGGGCAATACATATCGCCTTGACACCATCATGCAACACTTCCTTTAATCGTGCACACGTCGGCACAGTGTACGTTCCCGTTCGTAGATCTTGTTCTGGTGGGACGACAATTGCCTTGATGCCGTACAATGCCAATGCATGCACTACCGACATATGCACATTGCGCGCTGCCACGATCGTATCTCCCGATCGCGCTGCTGTTCGCAAAGCAGCATGAATTCCCGATGTACTTCCCCCGACCAAAAAAAACGTCTCATCAACTGCGAACGTGTGCGCGGCAAGACGCATCGCTTCCGCAATGATACCCGAAGGGGCGTGCAGTGCATCCAGTCCGGTAATCTCCGTCACATCGTACGGGCTCCACGATCGGACAACATCGATGTTCCCCAGTTTTCCACTATGCCCAGGCACATGCAACCTTAGCGGCGTTTTCTGTTCGTAGTTTATGAGCGCCTGAACCAAAGGCATATGTGTCGCTTTTTGAATACGTATCACCTTTTTCTATAGACGACGAATGTACGCGCACACAAAAAACCCACTGGACACAATCAGTGGGTTTTTTGTGTGCGCATCCAATACACATACGAAAGCGCACACAGCGTGCAAGGCGACGACCTATTCTACCAGCACCCTGCGGTGCGAGTACGTTTGGCGCAGGAGGGCTTAACGGCCGTGTTCGGGATGGGAACGGGTGGGACCCCTCCG
>JAGWXQ010000038.1 GCA_018969805.1 Paenibacillaceae bacterium
CCTGCAAGCATGACGACGGCCGTTCCGTGCTGATCGTCGTGAAAGACGGGGATGTCGAGCTTTAGGCGGCGCTCGATGTCAAAACAGCGTGGTGCCGCGATGTCTTCTAAGTTTATGCCCCCAAACGTTGGGGCGATGTGCGTAATGATATTGACGATGTGATCGACATCGGTCGTATCGAGGCAGATCGGAAACGCATCGACACCGGCGAGCTGCTTAAACAACATCGCTTTTCCTTCCATGACCGGCAATGCCGCCAGTGGCCCGAGTGCACCGAGCCCAAGCACTGCGGAGCCGTCTGTGACGATCGCGACCGTGTTGCGCTTGATCGTCAGTGCGTACGCTTTGGACGCATCTTCCGCGATCGCTTCACAGATGCGCGCGACACCGGGTGTGTATACGCGCGAGAGGTCTTCGCGGTTTGCGATGCGCATGCGGGGCTCTACCGTGAGCTTTCCCCCAAGATGGACGAGAAACGTACGATCGGATACGTGCATGACGCGCACGCCGTCGAGTGTGCGCAACACGGAGACGACGTCGTCCGCGCGCCCAATCGCGACATCGATCGTCACATCGCGTACAGAGTGCGTCTCCGTCGAAGAAATGACGTCGATCGCCACGACATCGCCCCCTGCTTGGGCGATCGATGATGCGGCTGTGCCAAACGAGACGGTATGCTTATCCAGCACAAGACGGACGACGATGCTCGTTCCCATCACACTACACCCCTCATATGTCGCTCTTTTGGTTGATCGTATCGCAATGGACGGCAGTGTTCAAGTATGCATGGGAACAACGTGCGCACATATTATTTTTGGACGCACAAAAAAAAGTTGCACAAATGCAAAAGTCTTGTGTATAATAAACAAAGAGGCGTTTGAGCAACTTTCAGGAGGCGGATGGCACAAAGGAGGGCGCGCGATGCGGATCGCTGCAATGGTGATCGTCTTCGGGGTTTTGGTTGGTTGCGCTGCACCGCAGCAAAATACAGATGCGCGCATTCGTGTGACGGTGACGACGGGCATCGTCGGGGACGTCGTACGCAGCGTCGGGGGGGATCACGTGCGCATCGCGCAAATCATCCCAAACGGTGTCGATCCGCATTCGTATCAGGCGACGGCGGCAGATGTACGCAAACTGTCGGATGCGCAGATCATTTTTTTCAATGGGTTGAACCTAGAAGGGCGCATGACGGACGTGTTTGCCCGGATGGAAGTTCCGACCGTGGCACTCGGGGATGCAGTCGATCGTGCACAGTTGCGTGCGTACGGGGAGGCGTTTGATCCGCACATTTGGTTTGATGTGTCATTGTGGAAGCAAACCGTGCGTGTCGTTCGCGATGCGCTCGTCGCTGTAGATCCCGCGCACAGCTCAGCGTATACGGCGCGCGCGCGTGCATATGAGGAGACGCTCCAAGCACTGCACGAAGAAGTATCCGCAATGATTCGTGCATATGACCGATCACGGCGGGTGTTGGTTACTGCACATGATGCGTTTGGCTATTTTGGTGCTGCGTATGGTGTCGATGTGTACGGTGTGCAGGGGATCAATACGAATAGTGAAGCGAGCAGTAGGGACGTGACGCGCCTGCGCGACATGATCGTCGCGCGTGGTGTGCGTGCGGTATTTGTCGAGTCGAGCGTGTCACCGCGCACGATCGAAGCGGTCATCGCGGGCGCAAAAGCACGTGGACACGACGTGCGCATCGGGGGGACGCTGTACTCCGATGCACTGGGTGGAAAAGGGGCAAAAGAGCAGACGTATGTCGATATGGTGCGGTACAACGTCCGCACGATCATAGCGACGTGGACAAAAGGAGGACCACAATGACGACAATGATTGAAGTAGACGATGCGACGGTGCGGTACGGCGGGCAATGTGTGCTTGAAGGCGCGACGTTTCGCGTGCAGGGCGGGCGCATGGCCGCCATCGTTGGGCCCAATGGCGCAGGGAAATCGACGTTGCTCAAGGCGATGCTCGGACTTGTCCGGATGGAGCGGGGCACGGTACGCATCTGTGGGGAACCGCTGCGCCGCATGCGCGCGCGCGTCGCCTATGTCCCCCAACGCAGTGCGATCGATTGGGACTTCCCGATTTCCGTGCGCGACGTCGTCGTTATGGGGACGTATGCATCGATGCGGTGGTGGCATCGTCCAGGTGCTGCTGCGCGCCTTCGCGCAGAGGAAGCACTCGATCAAGTCAACATGCGGGCGTTTGCCGATCGGCACATTCGCGCCTTGTCTGGAGGGCAACAGCAACGTGTGTTTTTGGCTCGTGCACTCGCTCAGCGCGCGTCTGTCATCGTACTTGACGAGCCGTTTGCAGGGGTCGATGTCGCCTCGGAACAGGCGATTATCGCGCAGCTGCGGACACTGCGCGATCAAGGGGTGGCGCTGTTGATTGTACACCACGAATTAAATACAGTAGAAAAAATGTTTGACGACGTTATTTTGTTGCGCAAGCGCATTGTGGCGCAAGGAGACGTCGCGACGGCGTTTACGCGTGAGGCGATCGCGGCGACGTATGGTACGGACGTTCCGCGCAGCGACATCGTCATGACGCGGCCGATGTGGGCGAGGAGGCCCGAAGTCGTATGATCGGCGATCCAAACGTCTGGTGGATCGTCAGTGGGTGTTGTTTGCTCGGTTTGGCGTGTGGCACACTCGGTGTGCACGCCCACGTGCGCAAGCAGTCGTTGCTTGGCGATGTATTGGCGCATGCGTCGTTTCCGGGCGTATGCGTTGCGTTTTTGTTTACAGAAAAAAAAGCATTTCTTCCTTTTGCGATCGGGGCGATTTGTTTTTGTGTCATTGCTCTTGCTGCCATGTACGTGCTCACACGCATCCTGATGGTCAAAGAAGATGCGGCACTTGCAGTAACGCTGTCGGCATTTTTCGGCATCGGCATCGTGTTACTGACGCGCATTCAAGCGATGGGCATTGGTGCGCAGGCGGGGCTGGACCATTTTTTGTTTGGGCAGGCGGCTGCCCTCATCGCCGAAGACGGCATCGTCCTTGCCGTGCTGGCCGTGCTCGTGCTCGTTGTCGTTTGTGGACTGCACCATCCGCTGCAAGCAATCGCCTTTGATGCCCAGTGGGCGCGCGTGCGCGGTATTCCGATCGCAGTCCTTGATGCCGTGCTGTTGTTGCTGTACGTCCTGTGCATCGTGGCGGGCATACAGGCTGTCGGTGTCCTTATGATGGCAGCGATGCTCATCACTCCGGCGGTCACGGCACGTGCCTGGTGTACCCGTTTACCGCATATGATCGTCCTCGCGGGTGCGGTCGGTGCCACCGCAGGTGGTTCTGGCGCATGGCTCAGTACGATCGATGGGGCATGGCCGATCGGTCCGCTTGTCGTCCTCGTCGCAAGTACGGCATGCGCCGCGTCGCTGCTCATTGGACCGTACGTCACAAAAAGAGGCGGTGGGACGATATGAACGATATCATTATTATGTCAACGGGCTTGCTTGTGGCTGTATGTTGTAGTATTGTAGGGACGTGGCTCGTACTGTTTCGGATGTCGATGATGGGTGATGCGCTGTCGCATGCGGTGCTGCCGGGCATCGTCGTGGCATACGTGTGGAGTGGTTCGCGGGACTCTTTGCTGATGGTATGCGCGTGTGTCGCGATCGCGTTGCTCATGATGTGTGCGATGCACGGACTGCGTACGCGTGGTGTCCAAGGCGATGCAGCCGTCGGTGTGCTCATGACGACGTTTTTTGCGGTTGGTGTCGTCCTCGTGGCGCATTTTGCCTCGCGCATTGATTTGGACATCGCGTGCGTATTGTACGGTGAGATGCACTATGCGCCGTGGATGCGGCTGACCGTCATGGGGATCGACATCGGTGTACGCCCGCTGTGGACGATCGGGACGACGCTTGTCGTTGTCGTCGCAGTCATCTCATTGATGTGGCGCAAGCTCGCCTGGTGTGCCTTCGATCCTGTGATGGCTGCTGTCGCGGGGGTGTCTGTATCCGCGATGCACATGCTCGTGATGGGGCTCGTTAGTGTGACGACGGTCGTTTCATTTGAGAGTGTCGGTGCGGTGCTTGTGCTCGGGATGCTTGTCATTCCTCCAGTAGCCGCATCGTTTTTGACGCGAAAGCTCTCGACGATGATGGTGTTGTCGGTCGCAGTCGCCGCCTTTAGTGCAATTGTTGGCAATATGATGGCGACGTGGCTTGTCGCGTCGATATCGGGATGCATCGTTGTCGTCGCGGTATGCGTATGTGGTTTGGCCGCACTGTGCGCCCCTGAGCGGGGATTGTGGCGCATTGCACGGAATTCTTGGTTAAAGGAGCGGAGTGTATGACGGTGCAATTGATCGCGATCGACCTCGATGGCACGTTGCTTGATTCTCGTCAGCGCATTTCTTCAGAAAATATACAAGCGATCGCAGAGGCGATGCAAAGAGGGATTGTTGTTGTGATCGCTACAGGTCGCGGGTATCACAGCGCATTGGAGGCGATTAAGGACACCAACATCCCTGGACCGTTTGTGTTTTCCAATGGCGGGGAAGTGTGGCTTGATCGTCAGACGTTGCTCAGGCACATTTTGTTGGACGAGATGGCGGTGCCGGCACTGCGGAAACTGGCAGAAGACCTTGATGTGTGGTATTGGGCGTACAGTACGGACGGACTGTACGATCGAGATCGGTGGCATCCCGACGAAGGCGCGGCCAAATGGTTGAAGTTTGGATTTTATTCGGAAGTGTTTTCATTGCGGCACGTCATTTGTCATACACTGCCAAAGATCGGTGATTTTTCGGTGACCAGCTCACATGAGCACAATATTGAGGTCAATCCGCATGGAGTCGATAAAGCACTCGGGTTGCGGCTGATCAGCAAGAGGCTTGGCATTCCTTTTTCCAACATGCTGGCCATCGGGGACAGCGACAACGACACGTCGATGATCGGGATGGCCGGAATCGGTGTCGCGATGGGCAACGCATCAACACGCATCAAGTCCATGGCTACTGAAGTGACGCGCACCAATGACGACCACGGTGTTGCGGAGGCTATTCGAAAACACGTTCTGAAATAACGGAAAAAGGTGATGCCATGGGCAATGCATGGCTGCAGGGGACGATCATCTTGGCTGCCGCAGCACTCGTCGCACGGGTGCTCGGTGTCGTACAGCGCATCCCTTTGCAGCGCATATTGGACGATACGGGGATGGCATCGTATGCGATGGCATACAACGTGTATTTTTGGTTGCTCGTGCTGGCGACAGCGGGGATACCGAGTGCGCTGGCAAAGCTGGTCGCACACCACGAAGCACTTGGGCAAGAAGCGCACGTCGCGCGCATACGGCAAGTCGCGTTGCGGTGGGCGTGGATCGGTGGTGTCATGATGGCTGGGGGATTATACCTTTTGGCACCGTCGCTTGCGCGATGGGCGGGCTATCCAGAAGCGCAGTGGGCGATGCAAGCGCTTGCTCCTGCGTTGTTTGTGTTTCCATGGGTCGCGGTGCAGCGGGGCTATTTTCAAGGAAGACAGCGCATGCTGCCGAGTGGTTTATCGCAAGTCGGTGAGCAAGTGTTGCGTGTTGGATCGAGCATCTTTCTCGCGTATGTCCTCGTCGCTGCTGGATATGGTGTCGCGTGGGGGGCAGCGGGTGCGTCTGCGGGTGGTGTATTTGGAGCGCTTGGTGCAGCACTCGTTTTGCTCTGTGCGAAGCATCGCAAGGCGACACCAAACCGTGCACCGGTATTGAAGCCACTGCTGACATTGGCGGTACCGACATCGGTCGCAGCACTGCTCGTACCGACGTTGTATGTCATAGACACGATGGCCACGATCCCGATGTTGACGCCACTGCTTGGTGTCGAGGAAGCGACGCGGACGATGGGTGTACTGGGCGGGAGGGCGCAGTCGCTGGCGGGTATACCGGTGCTTTTTGCGATTGCGCTGAGCCAGTCGCTCATACCTGCGGTTGCAGCAGCGCATGCGCAGCAGCAAGCACTGACACCGCTCGTGGCGAAAGCGTTACGATGGAGTGTACTGCTTAGTGTACCGATTATGTTGTGGCTCATATACGCTGTCGATGCGTTTAATACCATCCTCTTTGGCAATGCGTATGGGAGTGACATCATCGTGGCGGTCGTCTGTACGGCACTGCCACAAGTACTCATGATGACGACGGCATCGATCCTGCTCGGCATAGGGAAGCCCTATTGGACGATGGTGCATATGGGCATAGGGCTGATCGGCAAAATCGCTTTCACCATGATGCTGACCCCGCACTTTGGGGTATACGGCATCGTCGGAGGGACGGCGGCGTGCTTTACGATCGTCATGACGCTGCACTTCATTCGCATCCGCCACCTTCTTTCTCAGCACATCTTTATGCTTCCGTTGCTCACGATGACGACCGCGATCACGGCACATTTCCTAACCGAGCAAATACACGCCCCCCCACTCCTGCGCATCGTGATCGTAGGCACGATCGTGTTCCTGATCTGGATCATCTGTGCAGTCGGTACGCGCACACTGACCAAAGAAGACATCGTACGCATCGTACGCATCCAAAAAAAGCCCCCACAATAGTGGGGGCTTTCACCATTACAAGGAGAAGAAGTATTCACAAGGTTTCAATGCCGTATTTTGGCTGCCAAACGTATACGATTTGCATGCATCCATAATGTCCACAAGCAACTTTGGATCTTCACGAGTAATAAATCCATCACTATTGAGGTCATGCAAATTGTTGCGCGTAGGAACAGTAGGTGGTATGGTCAAGTACTTCGTCTCATAGTTTTTCACGATATTCACGTATGCCATCCGCTTTGCATCCACGTCTTTCTGCGATGTCAAAGGAACAAACGCACCAGAGAATTCATCCATGAGCTGTGCTTTCACCGAATCGACATTTTTCTTCAATGTCCCGATCATGATCTCAAGAGGGGAGCGATCTGGAGTCGGATCTACTGGAATAGGAGACGGGGAAGGATTTATTGGAGCTGTAGGATTCGTTGGAGCTGTAGGATTCGTCGGAGTAGGAGCAGGGCTTGTCGCAGTCGAGGTCGCTTTGTACTTGACGGTCAAAATACCGACCATACCAGAAGTATCGGTCGTCAGCTGCGCACTGACATTTTCAATGTTTGTCGAACCCAAAATCTCCTCACGCAACAATGCCATATTTTCCAAAGATTGACCAGGCTTCGGCGTAATCGCAACGCGTGCAGTATACGATACGTTTGGCTCAAACTTGCCCGCATATTCACCAACTGTCGGAACAGCCGGTGTCCACGAAACCGTACCCGTATACTTATCCGAGCTAATCGCACTCGTAGGCACGCCACCTGCTACAGGTGCTACAACTTTTGGCGATGTCACGACTGGAGACGGAGGAGTAGGAGAAGGATTGGGGTTGGGGTTTGCAGGAGTTAATTTTTCGATTTCTTTGCGGACTACATTCGAGACTTGAGAGGAGACATCAGCCTTAAGTTGTTTTTCTCTATCTTGAGCTTTTTTATTTGCAGCATCAATTGCCAGGAGGGAAACACCTACACCAGCGACACCGCCAATTACTGGAAGCCATCTGCCAAGGGTTGACCATAATGAATTTTGATTGGAAGTTGCAGTGGTAGTAGGTTTGGTAGAAATCGGTTGGGTACCGTTAGATTCACCTGGAACAATTGGCTGTGGAGTTGTACTTGGATCTGTACCTGTACCCGAGGATGAGGGGTTACCTTTACCCGTTTCAGGACTAATTGAAGAATTATTTTGAACCAATAAGTTTCTTATCCTAGCATATTCTTTCTCAGCATCTCCCTTTATATCATCAGAAAAATTCACATTTGGAAAAGCATTTTTAACGGCAAATGCGCAATCGACAACAAGATTTCGTTCCTCTTTTAACATTCGGCATTCATGATAGGAAAATAAAGCCTTATCCTTTTCGGGTAAATTCTTGTATCTTGCTTGACCTGGATCAATATCAGTTAGAACTTTCTCTCTAGCGAGTTTTAAAGTCTCAATACTTTTATTATTATATTCAGTTGAAGTACCAGGCGATGCTGGCGAAGATGAAGCAAGGTAATGCGGAATTATTTTTTTAAAAGTACTGTCATTGTGTTTGTAGCCTGTAAATTTCGAGCAATCTTTTGCTTGATTTTTCTTCTGACATTCTCTGAATTTTTTATACTTTTCAAGGTAATCAGTCTCTTCTTTAGTAAGTTGAGGCAACGAGGTATTTGGGTTAACAGTTATACCAGTTAGAGCAGCAGCACCTGATACGTTTGTAAAGGTAGTATTAAATTTAGCAACATCATTAAAACGTATTTTATTGTCGGCAATATTTTTTAGAGGAGAAAAATTGGTCTTTTTTATATCATCTAAATTTAATTTTAAGGTCTTAATTCCATTCCTGTCTGCACTCGACATACTGCTGAGATCTATTTTTTCTATATTTTTAACAAAAGTGGTTATTTCTTTGTCCGCTCGCTCAGTATTACCAAATTTTCTAAATTCGCCAAATCTTTGTACATTAGCCCAATTTGAAGCATACTTTGCTGTTTCTGAGCAACGTATGTTTTCATTTTCTGTACAGTCTTTAGTCCAATCAGGAAGAAACGGTCTGGAAGGCTGTGATGAAGGAGCTTTTGAAGCAGGGAAAAGATCTGAGGCGGGCACAGTAGACGAATTCGAAGGAGTGGTTGAAGAGCTCTTCCAACACTTTTCTGTGCCGTCAAGCTCAATAATTTTGCCAGCTCCTTTGCAGTCAAGCGCCTTCTTCGCCTCTGCTATTTGTGGTTGTACACCGATGGAGAAAAACGGCTGACTAAGCAAAACAAAAAACAGTGTAAAGCACAATGCTTGACGTCCGACGTTTTTCCATGTACGCGCTCTTTTCGTCTTCATCATGGACTACCTCCAATGTTGATTTTTCTAATTGAGTTGCTTGGGGTCATGAACATACCGTCGTCCCTGCTGTCAATGGAGTGCGATGGAGTGCGCTTGCCCTCTCTGAGCAACTGTACGCCCATTGCAGTGGTTGTGGGTGATTGCGGGGGTGCATCGATACCACCAGAGCGCGTCATCCGACGCAGATCCATTGCTTTGGAGGTGAATCGGTCGAACAAAACACCCAAGTCGTAAAGCTAGATACCCACATCCCTTACTCAGACAGTGCTACAGCGTATACACGCGCTGTGTAGAGTGCGTGTCCGAATGCAAACAAACCTCTTGAGATCAATCATGCGCACAATCCTCCCCCTATAATGATGTACAACGGCTTGTTGCCACAATAAGCATATTATGGCACAATCTGTCGCCGCATTGCAATCGAGCATGGGGTGGAAACCATCTGCGCATGAACGAAACAACATTACGTACAAAACATCGCAACCACTCCCTTTCAATAAGAAAAAAAACGAATTCATAACATCGATGGTATTATTGTACATGAACTGAGGTACCATGTCAAGCAGCGCATAAAAAAGAATGCATACAATTCACGCGCGCAAATTATGTGGATATCTATAAAATAAAAAATCCCTCGCATGGTAAGCGAGGGAAGATGTACCATAAACCCTATTAAAGTTTGAAAAAAACTTGACAA
>JAGWXQ010000039.1 GCA_018969805.1 Paenibacillaceae bacterium
AACCGATCAAAGGTGAACGTAAGCCAAAACCGCCGAATGAAGGACCAAAAATACCACCTGTACCAAAGCGAAAAACCAATGAAAATCCACCTCCAGCTCCAAATGAAAGAAAACAAGTGGAACCACAAGTAGAATCGGGTGGTGGTGCAGCGTCGTGTACTAGGGGCAGAGGAACTCCCCCAGCCTTTAGTCAATTGGACGATCTGCTGAAACAACCAAATGCAAAAACGAAAGAATTTATTATGATACTTGAAGAAGTAACGATTTTTATTAATTTACTGGAAGATGAACTAAAAAAAGCGCATGCACTTGATACACCCGAAAAGAAAATAGAAGTAAATAAAGCGATCGAAAATTTGAGAATTAAAGTTCAGAGGGAAGAGTTTATAGCCAACTATTGTTCAGATATCATCAGCGGGAACACGCCTGCGGAGCAGTTAAATTTATTAAAACAAGATCTATTTAATCGATACAAAAAATTATTAGAACCGCGTCTAAAAAAAGAAGTCAATGAAGGAACAATTTTGAAGCGAGAGGTGGAAGGAAAATGGAGGTACTTTAAGCGACGTGTACGCTAATGCCGTGCGCACGTTCATTGACTTCATGCAATCTTCGTGGTACGTTGGTTGTATGAAGCGGTGAAGGTGTGAGGGTATGGCGTATTGGCAGACGTTGTCACGATCGCTCGTGTTGCCCTTTTTGGCATTGCCTTTGGTCGCGGTATTGATGCACGTGGCGTCATGGTCCTTTGTGACAGATGGCGTGGCGCACGTGTGTCGTGTCGTGGCGTTGACGGTGTTGTCTGCGATGCCGTATGTGTTTGCGGTTGCGATTGCCCTGGGCATGACACGGCAAGCACCGCAGGCGGGCATTGCAGCACTTATTGGGATGTTTGTGTGCACGCATGTAGCATACGGAGATCAAGCGAGTGTGTTTGCAGGTGTCATCATGGGTATGGTGACGGCGATCGTGTATGAGCAGTGCAAGGACGTGCAATTTCCGGGATGGGTGCAGTTTTTTGGGGGATCGCGGTTTGCGGTTCTGGCGGTCAGTATTGGATCGATGGCGGTCGGTTTGTTGTTTGTCGTTGGGGCACCGATGATCAACAAAGCGGTACATACGGTTGCTGCCGTTGTATTGGACGATGGCGGGGGGTTTGCGGTGTTTGCGTATGGTGTTGTGCACCGATTGTTGGTGCCACTCGGGTTGCACCATTTGATCAACCACGTCGTGTTGTTCCAAATAGGAAGTTATACGACCGATGGAATTACGGTAACCGGGGATGTGTCGCGATTTTTTGCAGGAGATCCAAGAGCCGGGCGATTTATGGCGGGGTTGTTTCCCGTCATGATGGGTGCGTTGCCTGCTGCGGCACTTGCGATGTGGCGCAGTGCGTTGCCTGCGATGCGCAAGCGTGTCGGGCTATTGATGGGATCTGCGATCGTGGCATCGTTTGGTGTGGGCATCACCGAGCCGATTGAGTTGGCGTTTTTGTTTGTCGCGCCGTGGCTGTATATCGTGCATGCGGTATGCACAGGATTCATGATGTGGCTTGCGTACGTGTTGGACGTGCGACACGGGTTTTCTTTTTCTGCGGGTGTGTTTGATTTTGTGATCAATGCCCATGCATCGCACAACATTCATTGGTTGTTTGTGATCGGAATTGTGGGGGCGATCGGCTATTATGTGCTGTTTCGGTTTGCGATCGAGCGCTGGGACCTTCCGACGCCTGGTAGAAGGGCTGATGCGGTCGTGCTGCACGACGCGGCATCGACACAATACGACCGCGTGGAGCGCATTGTGGCTGCACTTGGGGGTATGTCCAACATTGTGCAAATCGATGCGTGTGTGACGCGGTTGCGCCTCATAGTCCATACTCCGTCGCTCGTCGATGCAGAGGCGTTGCGAAAATTGGGGGCATTTGGCGTTATTTTTATTGGGGAACGCAGTGTGCAAGTCGTGTTCGGGACGGCATCGGAGCGCATAAGGGAGCGCATTGTTGACTCGGTGCAGCGACCCCACACAAACGCAGTGTCTTTGCGCGCACCGTGGTCGGGAAGGCTCGTTCCGCTTGATGAAGTGCCTGATCCGGTGTTTGCACAGCGGCTCATTGGCGACGGTGTCGCCATCATGTTAACCGATCATATGATGGTCGCTCCTGTGTCCGGTGTCGTGACGCTGATCTATCCTACAGGACATGCACTCGGATTGCGTACGCCGGAGGGCATTGAGCTCTTGATGCATGTAGGCATTGAAGAAGGCGTACGCGATCCGAGCCATTATGCAGTCGTTGTCCATATTGGGCAAGCCGTGCGTGTTGGCGAGCCTTTGATGCGCTGCACCCACGTGACCGATGCACTCATCGGTGTGCTTGTCGTCTGCACTGCACCACGTGGATCGATCGAGCATGTCGGTGATGACGTGCGCGACGTGTACGTCACAGCGGGAACGTCGATCGTCATGACTGTGCGCGCACATCAAGGAGGACAATCGGATGATCAATAAACGGTGGAGTGGCATTACGATTTCGTCTGGGGTCGGAATTGGGCGTGCAGTGTGCGTACCCCCGGCGTGGATGCACCCTACGATGCAGCAGATGACGCATAGCATTGAGCGTGAGCTGAGCAAGCTCAATCGGGCTCTAGAGCAGACAAAGCAAGAAATTGCACATATTCGTGCAACTTCGGTATCCGTGATCGGACCACACCAGGCTTATATTTTTGATGCGCATTTGGCGATGATAGAAGACCCGGCTTGGTGGCGGGAGTGGCACGAGTGCATTCAAGAGCGGGGAATGACGGCATCTGAAGCGGTGTTGCACGTCGGCGAACGGTACGCGCGGATGCTGGAAATTTCGTACGATCCGCTCGTACGCGAGCGCAGTGCCGACGTACGTGACGTCGTGCAGCGATTGCATGGGCATGTCGTCGGGCATCGTGATCGGGATGTCCAATTTGGGGTCGCACCGTTTGTCCTCGTCGCCCACGAAGTGACCCCTTCGCAGTTTGTGCAGCTCGACCATCGGAATTTGCGGGGCATTGTGACGGGGGCGGGAGGGTACACCGCACACACATCGATTATGGCACGCGCGTTGCACGTTCCATTTGTCATGGTGTACGATGAAGATGCGTTGTTGGGCATTGAGCCAGGCGACATCGTTGGTGTTCAGGCAAATATCGGGGAAGTCATTGTCCACCCGAGTGCCGATGTCGCGACGCAGCTCCAATTGTTGTACGAGAGGGAACAACGACAACTCAAAAAAATGCGAACGCTTTCTATGGCGCGCGCCCAGACGGAAGATGGGCACACGTTGTCATTGTATGCAAACATTACTACGCCTGCAGAAATGGATTCTGTATGGCAAGATGGTGCAGAGGGGATCGGGCTGTATCGCAGTGAATGCATTTTCATGGCGAGCGATGGGTATCCATCGGAAGAGCAACAATATGACATTTATCGCAAAACGGCGTGGGCATGCCGCGGGACACCGCTGACGATTCGTACGATCGACATCGGGGGTGACAAGCATTTGCCGTATGTCGCGCATCCTGTGGAAACAAACCCGGCGATGGGTTTTCGCTCCATACGGATGTCGCTTGCAGAACCGGCGCGGCTCGTCACCCAATTGCGTGCAATTTTGCGCGCAAGTGTGTATGGCGACGTGCGCATTTTGCTCCCGATGATCTCGCATATAGAGCAGCTGCGGGAACTACGGGCACTGATTTCCAGTACGCAGGAACAGCTGCATGCGGAAGGCATTGCGACCCGCACGGACATTCCGATTGGGATGATGATCGAAGTACCATCTGCGGCGATCATGGCGGAGCAGTTTGCACAGGAAGTGCAATTTTTGAGTATTGGGACAAATGATCTAACACAATTCGTCTTAGCAACCGATAGAATGAATGAGAGGGTCACCCACTTGTATCATCCGTATCATCCGGCCGTCATCTCGCTCATCCGCCATGTTGCGCACGTGGCACATGCACGGGGCATCCCGGTGTCGGTATGTGGTGAAATGGCAGCAGACCCGCTCGCATTGCCGTTGTGGATTGGATGCGGTATTACCCAACTGAGTATGTCTTCGCCGCGCATCGTGTTGATCAAACAAGCGCTTCCTTCATGCAGCGTGCAGCGATCCATGGCGCTCATGCCGGTCATTGGGCAAGCCCGTACAGCATCGGAAATCATGCATACACTCGGGCAAGCGTTCGTTCCATCGCTCGTGCGGTAATGGCGACGGCGGTGCATCATCAAATTTTGTTCAAAATGGCAGCATCGGAAGGAATGGAATACTCGTGAGTGGAATAGTACAGCGTGGAAATGGTACGATGTACGTACATTCAAGTCCAAATGATGCGAGGAGGGGTCTACAATGGAAAAAATATGTGGATGTGGGAGTAAAATGACGATGCGTTTGCGGTCTCTCGTGTTTGCAAAGAAAGTATCGATATTAAATGTACCAGTCATGAATTGCACAAAATGCCGTCACAGCGAAGTGCTTGCAGATTGTGCACAACCACTCATCACATTGTTGCGTGGATTGGGATCCCAACCTGCGGAGCAACACATTTGGTACAATGAAGTGCACGAGCTGGCGTACATATTGTATGAGGCCAGCAAAGCAAAAAAACAAAATCGTTCTATGCATGATATTGCCAAAGACCGCATCAACCAATTGCTTGATTTATTGTTGCTCTCACGGGCACTCGGAGATCACGCGTGGGTGACCGATATAGAAGCACGCCTTGCACAAATATCCCAAGCGGAATGTGTATACAACAACGTTATTTCAAACAATTAGGGCGCATAGGGGAAAGGTGAGTGCTTTGCCGATTACGATTTACGATGTCGCGCGGACGGCGCGCGTTTCGTTGGCGACGGTGTCGCGGGTGCTCAACAACAATCCCAATGTCAAACACCAAACGCGTCAAAAAGTGCTTGGGGTCATCGAACAGCTGGGGTTTCGGCCAAATGCCGTTGCGCGCGGTTTGGCGAGCAAAAAAACGACAACGATCGGTGTGGTCATTCCGGACATTTCCAGTGCAGCACTTCCGGATATCGTACGTGGAATTGAAGACATTGCGTTGATGTATGGATACAACATCATTGTGTGCAATTCCGACCATCATTTAGAGAAAGAATTGCGCTTAATTAATACGATGTTGGAGAAGCAAGTCGATGGTCTTTTGTTTATGGGAGAGCAAATGACGTCCGAGCACATCGATGTGTTGCACAATCAAGTTCCTGTTGTGTTGTGTGGCACGTCGTATTATGGGGGGGCGTTGCCGTCCGTCGATATTGATCATGCACAAGCGGCGTACGATGCAGTGCGTATGTTGATCGATTATGGGCATCGTGACATCGCAATGATTGCGGGGCTCATTTCGGATCCGTGGACGGGTGCTGCGCGTGTATGTGGATATGAGCGCGCGATGCGTGAAGCACGTATTGCGCATGAGCGCATCGTGTATGGCAAATGCCGCTATCGGGATGGGATGGCGCTGACAAAACAGCTGTTGTCTGATCGCCCGAGTGCCATTTTTTGTGCGACGGACGAAATGGCACTCGGTGCGATCCACGCATTACAAGACAGTGGACTTCGGGTTCCGGATCAAGTATCGGTCATCTCGATTGGCAATTTGCCGCTCGCAGAAATGGTTCGTCCGATGTTGACGACCGTAGCCCAGCAAATGTATGACATTGGGGCAGTATCGATGCGGCTGTTGACCAAGCTGATCGAAGGTGAGCCGATTGCGGAAATGAACGTGACGGTACCGCACCATATCGTCGTGCGTCAATCGGTGTGTGCCAAATAACCACACAGACGGCCTTCTTCGCGCATTGGGCGAGGAAGGCCGTTTGCACTACAGAGGTGTATTCGCTGATACGCTTTGGGACGGATCGGATTCCCCTTGGGCATTAATTGCCCGCACGGTATAAGATCCAGAGACATCGCTATTCGTAAACAAAAATGCAGATTCAAACGTCGATCCGATCAACGTTTCGGACCCATCTCGTGTTACATAAATGTCGTACCGTTCGACGGCATCTTCGGCGGGGTTTGGTTGCCACATGAGTTCAACACCAAACTCGCTCGGTGAGATGCGCAAACCACTCGGTGCTTGCGGGATGCGTGGACCAAGTGGATTTTCCGGTAATGGGGCGATGTCAGGAATACGCGTGCCTACAAGTGTGACGGTCGTACTCGGTGGTGATGTACGCCCGGCGATGTCTACGGCAACGACGTAGTACGATGCGGCAGTGTTTGTTGTGCGATCGACAAACGAAGGGGCAGCAGTTTGTGTGGTGACGTTTGGAAATGGAACAAAGTCGCCATTGTTGCGTGCACGAAATAGGCGGTATCCAACGACGTCAGATTCGCGATTTGGGGCAAAGGAAACAACTGTTGTTTCGCCCTTTCGTTGGATTTGGACGTTGGATGGGGGGGAGGGGGCGGTTCCGTCATCGGTGCGGGGATCGATTTGGGTTGGGGCATTGAGCACTGCATCGAGGGGGACAAACCGTTGTTTGGGAAAAGGGACATTTTTGTTTGCGGGTGATGCGGTCCACGCTTGCTCGACATCTGCGAGCACGTCGTCAATCGGGCGCGCGCGCTTGATGATGCGCATGTCTCTGGCAAACTCTTGGGGCATATTGGGCTGGGCAAGGTACGTGCTTCCCGCTGCATCGACAACTTTTTCGATGCGCAATACGTTATCGAGCGTCGTTGGGATGTACTTGCGTTCAAATACATCGGTTACGGTTAAGCCTTGCGCAAGGATGAGCTCGCTTGGGAGCTTTCCGGACAACGACGACACCGTTTTGCGTACGATGTCCGCTGGTTGCGCGAATTGTTGTGTCGGAAATAACGACTTTTGTTGGGAAACGAGCGTGTTCATGATCGCAACCCATATTTTTTTGGCGCGGCTGGCAACAGGAAGGGAGCTCGGGCGATCGTATCCGATCCATACGCCGAGTGTCACATCGGGGGTGTAACCAACAAACCATATGTCGTAGTTGTCGCTTGTTGTTCCTGTCTTTCCGGCGATGGCGACGGTGTTTTTGTGGCGAAATTCGCGTGCGACTTCTGCCGCTGTCCCTTCAGTGACGACGGTGCGCAGCATGTCGTGCATTAAATACGACGCTTGTGGCGATGCGACCCGGCGCGGGGAGACGCGGTGTTCGACGATCGTTTTCCCCGATGCATCGACGATTTTTGAAATGAGATGGGCATCGACAAACGACCCAGCGTTGGCGATGGCGGCGTAGGCGTTTGTCAGCTCTTCGACCGATACCCCGAGCGTGAGGCCACCGATCACCCCGGTGCGCGCTTGATTGTCGCGTGGACTGAGCGAAGTAATGCCGAGTGATCGGGAAAACGCCCACGCTTTCGGTATGGTGACGACGTCATTAAATATGTGGAGGGCGGGAATATTCCACGATTGGTTGAGCGCTTTGCGGGCAGTAACGAGTCCGTGGAATTTTCTGTCCCAGTTTTGGGGGATGTGTACCCCTTTATTTGCATCTGGAAGCACCATCGGAACGTCGTCAATGATGCTTGCAGGCTGAATAGATCCGTCTTCGAGTGCAGGCCAATAGGCGGCGATCGGTTTCATCGCGGAGCCCGGCTGGCGCAGCATTTGTGTCGCATGGTTGAGCTGCTCGATGCCAAAATCGCGCCCTTCGATCATGCTGACGATCGCGCCGCTGCGGTTGTCGAGCAGCATCGCACCGATTTGCTCTACGCCTTTTCGTGGATGAGGCGGGGAAAAAAGCGTGTCCGTACGCGCGATGTCCCCCATGAGTCGATACGCCGCAGCATCGATGGTCGTAGTGATGTGGTATCCACCGCGTAAGAGCAGCGCGCGCGCTTCTTCGATGCGCGGGGCGACAGATGGATCGCGCAGTGCCTCAGGTGTCAGGGACGGATCTTGTTGGAGCAACAAGAGCTCGGCAGCGCGGCGTTCGGCTTCCAGCATAAGAAATGGGTATACCGCATACCCTTTGCGTCGGGGAGCCGCGAGGCTGGCACGCACATCAAAAGCGAGCGCATCATCGTACTGTGCGGGCGTGATGCGTCCTGCCGCACGCATGCGCTGGAGGACGACGCGTTGCCGTTTGATCGCTGCATCAAAGCCTTTTTCATCAAACTCGCCTTTGCTTGTAAAAGCAGAAAACGTTGTTGGTTGCTGAGGAAGTCCTGTTAAGTAGGCGATTTGTGCAATGTGGAGGTCGGGCAAATTTTTGTCAAATAGGCCCCGTGCTGCCGCTTTAATGCCATAGACGTTGTACCCTGAGGCGCTGTTGCCGTATGGGATTTTGTTTAAATACGCAGCGAGAATTTCCTGCTTCGTCATGTACCGTTCGATGCGCAGGGCAAGCAAGATTTCTTTCCCTTTTCGCTCCGCAGATTTTTCCAGACTCAAAAAAACGCGCCGCGCAAGTTGCTGCGTAATCGTACTGCCTCCGGTCTGAACGTCTTCATTGAGCAATTTTTGGCGTACTGCGCGTGCGAGACTGGACGCATCGACACCGATATGGTCATAAAATTCGTTGTCTTCTGTGGCGAGTACAGCTGCTTCGAGCAATGGGGGGATGTCGTTGTACGTAATGAGTACGCGGTCTTCTTCCGTACGCAATTGGCCGATCGGTTCTCCTGATCGAAAATAGACGTAGCCACTTTGTGCGCTTTGGCCCATCATGTCGCGGATGAGTGCGCGTGGACGTACGGCATCGTCGCGCACGAGCGAAGCGAAGTATCCAGTCGCGATCGCAACACAAAACATCGTGCACAAAAACACGGTGTACGCCACAACGCGCATTGCGCCGAATACGAAGTGGCGTCGTTTGCGTCTTGCCCGTTTGGGTTTTTGGTCGTCTGTAGGTGTGCGCACGAAAAAACTCCTTTCTGAATACGGTTCAGATGCCTTATAGTATACCATATCCCCCTGTGCAGTACGAACGCCACGCTGCGGCTGTTGTCTGAGCGATACGCCTGCGTAAGGGGGAAAGTTGTTGAAGCGGGACGGATGGATGTGATACGATGAGGAAACGGGGAACGATCGTTTTTGATAAGATACCATCAGGGGAGGTCGCCATCATGTGGACCGTCGTATACATTGCCTCTTCAGAAATCGTCGCCAATGAAGTGTGTGCGCGCCTGCGCCACGAAGGCGTACTTGCGAAGGCGAAGGCGATTGGCGGCGCAAAGACGCGTACGGAGTACCAAATTTTGGTCATGCAGTCGGAGCTGACGGATGTGCGCGAGTTGCTCCCGACATTGTTGCACGATGCGCTCAATGCGGTGCGCGATGGGACTTCCGGTGGGGCGGCGTTGTAACGATAAGGAGGCGATCGATTGATCCGCGATTGGTTTACACAAAAAAAAAATTACGCGACGATCCCGTCACCAAATGCGAAACACGATATTCCAGAAGGGCTCGTGCACAAATGCCCATCGTGTGGGCACATTCACTTTGCCCACGAATGGGAAGAAAATGCCAACGTATGCAATTCTTGTGGATTTCACCGTTCGGTGGACG
>JAGWXQ010000244.1 GCA_018969805.1 Paenibacillaceae bacterium
ATCGTGCGTCCTTGCTTGCGCAGCGACAACACTGCACTGCGTACGTCATCGATCGTCGTACATACGATCATCGTTTCTCCTCCTCGCTCGGTGCATGGGCGTGTGACGGCGATGGAAATGCGCCACTGCGCACGTCTTGGACAAACTGCTTTAGTGCATCGCGCATGACGTCTGCGGCCGCAGCGTACGCCTTGACAAACGACTTTGGGCGGTGTGGCAGCGGGTCGTAGCCGACAATGTCATGAAACACGAGCACTTGTCCGTCACAGCAAGCACCAGACCCGATCCCGATCGTAGGGATGTCAAGTGCCTCTGTGATCTCCTGCGCTACATGCGCTGTGACGAGCTCGAGCACGATCGCACATGCACCCGCTTCTTGCAGACGCAACGCATCTTCTCGCAGCTGCTCGGCATCGTGTACCGTCTTCCCTTGTACAAAATATCCCCCATGGCGGTGCACCGACTGGGGCTGTACCCCAAGATGCCCAAATACAGGCACGCCAACGCGCACCGCAGCGCGTACCGCACCGCACACGTCTGCCCCTTCCATTTTGACGGCGTGCGCGCCCCCATCTTGTACGAGTGCCACCACATGGTCGATCGTCCGATCATCGCTGCCGTGGTACGTCCCAAACGGCATGTCGGCGACGATGAGCGGTGTTCGCACGGCACGCGCGACGATGCGTGTATGGTAGACGACATCGTCCAGTGTGACCGACGACGTCGCCGTGTGCCCTTGTACGACTTGGGCAAGGGAATCCCCGATCAGGACGATGTCCGCACCGGCTTGCTCTGCGAGCACCGCACTCGGATAATCGTACGCCGTCATCATCGCAATCGGTTGCGCGGCGCGCTTCATCTGCGCGAGCTGTTTGATCGTCTTTCGGCGTTCGCCCACATCGATCGTCTCCTTATCCACATAAAAAAGGGTTTTGGTCCATTATGGTGTAGCACGCGTACAGGCGTCCCAAATCGCAGATGCGAGGCGCGATACGACCGGCACACTGACTGCATTGCCTGCTTGTTTGTACACAGCGTTGTTTGCGAGGGGCTTCCCCCTCGTCGTCGGCAAAAAATACCGCTCTCCTATCGGAAATCCTTGTATCATCAACGTTTCTTCCGGAGTGAGCTTGCGAATTCCGTGGAGCGTGCGCACAATCGGTACGTTGTGGCCACCGGTACCCATATTTGCTGTCAATGTGGGGCATACGTTGCGTTTATTTTTCCTGACGTACATCCCTCGGCGCACTTGATAAAACTGGTTCATTTCTGTGACTTGTTCTCCCAAATGTACACGCGGTGTGTGCATTGGGGTATCTTTATGGAAGGGCACAAAATAATGCGGATGTTTTTCTGGGGTGTAGTAATATTTTTCGTGTACGATGTGCGCGACGTCCACGATGCGCGCGATGTCTTCTTGTCGTTGCTGTGCCGTTTTCACCGGCAGTGGTTGTGGCCATACAAAATGTGCGGCATCGTCTTTGTCCCTAAAGCATACGATG
>JAGWXQ010000040.1 GCA_018969805.1 Paenibacillaceae bacterium
AGGTGTCATAGCCGGATGCATGGTCACGGATGGAAAAGTCGTGCGCAGTGGCCACGTGCGGGTAAAGCGTGCTGGAAGTGCTGTCTATGAAGGGAAAATTGAATCACTCAAACGATTTAAAGACGATGTCAAAGAAGTAACGCAAGGATTTGAATGTGGTATTTCTATCGAAAAATACACGGATTTTCAAGTCGGAGACGTGTTGGAAATATACACGATGGAGCGCGTAGAGAGGTGAGTGGCATTGTCCAAAGTACGCGTGCGTCGCGTTGGAGAGCAAATCAAGAAAGAGCTGAGCACGATTGTTCAGACCGAAATGCGCGATTCGCTTGAGCACATCACGACAGTCACAGACGTAGAAATGTCTGCGGATCTCGCGCAAGCAAAAGTATATTTGAGTATTATGGGCAATGATCAACAACGTGCGCAAACATTGCAAGCGATCGGTCGTGCCAGCGGGTTTTTGCGCACGGAAATTGGGAAGCGCGTACGATTGCGCCACGTCCCGGAGCTGCTGTTTTTGCTGGATACGTCGCTCGATTACGGTTCGCACATCGATGCGATTTTGCGCACGATCAATCAAAAGGTGGAATGAGCGATGGTGCGTGGGTCGTTGGAAGATGTCGCCTCCTTCCTGCAATCAGCACAAGATGTCGTCATCGTCTCGCACATCAATCCCGATGGGGATGCGATCGGTTCCATGGCTGCTATGGGCCATATCGTACGCGCGATGGGGAAACAGGTTGCTTTTGTGCATGAGACGGGTGTCCCGCAGCGATTTTCATTTTTGCTCGATGCGCCATGTGCCGTATATGACGACACGATGGGTCCACGGTCGCACGTGGTTTGTGTCGATTGCGCCTCGCTGGAACGTATCGGGGCTGTGCAGCGCATGTGTCGCGGTGCGGTGCTCAACATTGACCACCATGCGACAAATGTCGGATACGGTTCGCACAATTATGTTGTGCCCCATGCGGCCTCTACGACACACGTCTTAATGGATGTACTTCGCCATTTGCGTGTGCCTTTGACGCAACCCCTCGCCTCGTGCGTGTATGCGGGCTTGTTGACGGATACGGGGGGGTTCCGTTTTCGCTCAGCGACAGCAGACGTTTTTGCGGTTGCACACGAGCTCGTCTGTGCCGGTGCAGACGCCCATGCGTTGGCGTTTCGGTTGTTGGAGCAAAAGACGATGCAGCACGTACACGTACTTGCGCGCGCCCTCCAAACGTTGTCTTTTGCACAAGAAAATAAGGTCGCTTGGGTTGTTTTGGACCGCGATGCACTCGCGGGTGCGGGAGAAGACGACATTGAGGGCATCGTGCACATCCCGACGATGATTGCCGGTGTCCACGTTGGCGTGCTGTTTAAGCAAAAAGGTGACCACGAAGTCAAAGTCAGTTTGCGTGCTCAGGCGGACGTAAACGTTGCGCGCATTGCGGAGCAGTTTGGTGGGGGTGGGCACATCCTCGCTGCTGGGTGCACGGTGCACGACACGTTGGAACACGCCATCCAGCGCGTTATTGCTGCAGTGTGTTGCGCGGTATGAACGGTGTACTGCCGTTGTGGAAAGAGGCGGGGATGACGTCCCATGACTGTGTCGCACAGGCGAGACGGTGTGTTGGTATGCGGCGCATAGGACATGCGGGGACGTTGGATCCCGCGGTGTGTGGCGTGTTGCCCCTGCTGCTTGGCCGAGCGACGCGCATCGCGGACTTCATGCACGAAGTGCCGAAAGTATATGAAGCGTCGATGTGTTTGGGTGTAGCGACCGATACAGAAGATGGGACAGGACAACCGATACAGGCCGTAGATGCCGTGCACGTCTCAGAAGACGATGTGGTACGCGTCGTCCGTGGTTGCGTCGGTACGATGACGGTGCAGACGCCGTTGTATGCAGCAGCACGTGTGCAGGGTAAGCGCTTGTATGAGTGGGCGCGCATACAGCCGACGATCGTGCGCCCGATGCGCACGATGACCGTCCATGCGATCGATGTGATCGACATCGACGTACAGCGGCCACATCCGACGGTGCGTTTTCGTGTCACGTGTGCAAAAGGAACGTATGTCCGCACACTGTGTGTAGACATCGGAGCGCGCCTTGGATACCCTGCACATATGCGTACGCTCAGCCGTGTGGAATGCGGGGGTATTGTTGCGCAGCAGTGTGTAGGGCTCGATGACGTGCGCCGCGCATGTGCGCAAGGTACGTTGGATGCACGGCTGTGGAGCATCGATCGCGCGTTGTCGTTTTTGCCGTCCGTGCATGTCGATGCCGCGATCGCTCTGCGGATTGCTCAAGGACAAATGCCGCTCGCACCTACAGATGTCCCGCATGGAGAGGCGGTGCGCATCGTACATGCGTTGGAGACGATTGCGGTGTGTGCGCATATGGACGGGCATCTGCGCATGCGCTGCGTACTGACGACACCTGAGGCTGTGCGCACGCGAGAAGGGAGTGCACGATGAACGTCGAGACGATATCGACGATACTGGACGAATCCGTGCGTGCGCATGTTCCTTTAGGAGGACAAGCGGTCGCTATTGGGGGCTTTGATGGCGTGCACACGGGGCATAGGCACGTGCTTGGGACGATGTGCGCGCGCGCAAAACAACGCCACTTGCGGCCGGTCGTTATGACGTTTCATCCGCATCCCCGCGCAGTGTTTGGACAGATGCGGTATGGCGAACAGCTGACCCCGCTTGACCGCAAGATTGCGCGGTTGCAAGAAGAAGGTGCAGCACACGTGTACGTGATCGCTTTTGACGAAGCGTTTGCACAGTTGCGTCCTGAGTCGTTTGTCGAAGACATTCTTCTTCCGCTCGGCGTGCGCGATGTCACGGTGGGATACAACTTTTCGTTTGGCTGCGGGGGGAACGGCTGTGCAGACACGTTGCGAACGCTCATGATGCCAATCGGCGACGTTTGCATCGTAGATGCTGTTGTGGCAGACGGAAAGACGGTCAGCTCTACCCGCATCCGCGCATGTTTGCACAGTGGACAGCTGGCCGAGGCAAATGCGTTGCTCGGACAACCGTATACGGTGCAAGGGACGATTGTGCACGGGGACAAGCGTGGCAGACAGCTCGGATTTCCGACTGCGAACGTACAATTAGACGCACCGTACGTCACGCCGGCGCACGGTGTATACGCTGTAACGGCAACGATCGGCACGTTTCACGCCCCCGCAGTGCTCAACATCGGCACGCGACCGAGCGTCGCTTCAGACGGTGCGACGACGTGGGAAGTACATGTGCTTGCGTCTGTGCCAGAGTGTTATGGTGCACAAATACGCGTAGCGTTGCATGCGTATGTGCGACCCGAGCGTACGTTTGCAACTGTTGAGGATTTGCGGCAAGCGATTGCGCACGATGTCGATTGTGCAATACAGTTTTTTGCGATGAACAAGTAAGTGTTTTGGCATAAGAAAGCCGTGGAGAGGCTTTTTTAGTATTGTGTGTGCTTTCTTACGTAAAAAATATTTTGTGCGTCTCTGAACAACAGACCCATATGAAAAGACACCGATAGAGGGGGCTGCCTTTTTCTTAATCGCAAAAAGTAGCCTCCTTGATTTTATTGTTCAATAGGAAAATCGTATGCGGTGTGTGATGCATTGGTTGGTATGATGCACATGACAAAATGAAAAGCGATTTGACTGTGCAACGGGGGATTGGGTATGTTCATCGTGCATTGGTGCACTTAACAATCAGGTAGGAACTCGACCACGTCTTATTGACAATGATTTGAAGAAATAGGATAATTCAATTGGACGATGTCGATCGTGCGCGAGCACGTTCTTGCGCCGTTCATCTGCGAGGGTTCGATGCACGATGATCGGTCGGGGGCTCGCGTCCGACGGGTTACTCAACACGGATCGTTTGGCGCACGGTATCTCGATGTGGATGAACGCACGGGTACGCTTCCTTGGGGTAGTGCTCGGTACGGGTACGCTTTCTTGGGGTAGTGCTCGATATGGGCGTACGATCCGATGTGCGCATACGAATCTCTTATTGAAAACATATATCCATAGGGTTGCTTTTTGGCTTGGAAGCAAAAGGCGTTTTTGTCCGATATGGATAGATGTGTTAAAATACGGATGTGTATCAGGTGCGATGGGTTTCATTCGGACACATCCGATGTTGCGTGGCAAGAAGCAGGATGCGTTGTGTCCAACATCGAACATAAGCATGGTGTGCAAAAACAGCGTTGGGGACATCATCGTTCATTGTGGCATATTGTTCCATAAGTGCGTATGCGTGGGCTTGTGCAAAGTGGCGATGTCGTGATCAAGACAATGCAGAGTTGCCCGAATGCAGGTGTACTACATTCGGTTTGTGTTGACCTCGAGCAAATGTTTGCTGATTTGGCTGTACATCATCGACCGACAGTGCTCCATAGGGTACACGAACATCTCTTGTTCGTCTGCTATAGACGATCGGGTGTAGAGGCGCAAGTGCGTCCGCGCAGTGTGCTGGTATTGCGGTATGGCATTACGACACTAAATGCGCCGGGCACGATCGATGCTGACTACCGGGGAGAAGTATGCGTGCTGCGCATCAACCTCGGGGCTGAATACGTTGTCATTAAGCGAGGAATGCGCATTGCACAGCTTGTGTTTCAACATGTGCCGTCGATCGATGTAGCCCTTGTCGATGAGTTGCCACAGACAACGCGTAGTTTGGGGGCTTTGGGCATACGGGAGCATAAAGGACAACTCCCACAATTACAAAATGCACAAACCACTACAATCCTTTTTGTTTTTTACACACGTCTGCATAGAAGCGACACAATTCCATTTGTCGTATATGAGAACCGGACAAAGTATTTCCTGGAACATGAGTGATACATGGATTTTTGGACGGAATGCGTGATGCACTCTGTGCGTCGGGACAAAACGACGCCACGGTCAATGATGTACGTGTTGAGACGAGCAAGATGGTGAGATGAGTCTTGTTTAGAGATACTTTATGCATTTCCCGAACAGACGTAAGGAGTACATTTTTGTTTGTTTGAATCAGGGTTTTTTTTCGATCGCGTACAGTAGTTGTCTGATCTGCATCTTCAGAGGAAGAAAAGGATGCTGTTGTAGCGATGTAGAAGTTGTTTTTATGTTGTCGAAAAATGACACCATACCCTACGGTTTTATTATTTTGAACAATTGTGACGATTGCGGGATGATTTAGAGGGATTGGTGATTTTGGAGGCAGGACATTGGGCGGTGGTGCTTGTTTTGGTGTTGGGGCAGGAGTTTTTGGCAATGGCGATGGCACATTCGGTGAATTTAGTGAAGTGTTTATGCGATGCGCCATAGTAGAGGCGCATGCACTTTTGAGGTGATCGTTTCCCCATATGGCGCATAATTGCTCGACGTATAAAGAAAACGTAGATTCAGCTAAAATGGACTGTGTGATACCAAGGAGTTCGTCATTGCTGTTTATGATCGCTCCACCACTGTGCTGTGGACGAACAGCAACATTGGATTCGATGGTTTGTCCGTCGGCATAAAAGGGATGATTTATGTCGGCGATTTTTTTTATGCTGGTGGATAATTCCCTATATTCCCCCTCAGGAAATCCTGCCAAAGTGACAGGATCAGATGGACGAGGGCGCGCTTTTGAAAAAGGAAGCACGTGCAATTTTTCGGTGTTTTTTAGAGAAATTTCAAGCAACGCGAGATCGTACGAACACGTTCTTTTATTTTCTGAGGATTGCGCAATATTGTCGCATTGACTTTGCTCAAATGGGAGAGGGTGCAACAATGTTGCAGTGTATTTTTTGTTTGGATGATCGAGAGTATGCACAACGACTTTATTTGCAATGTCTCGGTCCTTCAATTCATTTTTATGAAATATCGTGGTTTTTTTAGACACGAAGATGTGGCGTGCTGTTGCAAGCGTATATACGGTCATGTCTCCTTCACTACGCTTTTGCACGACTACAGCACTGCCACCTGTAGTTTTGAATGGAGAAAAAGTCGCTAAGACTCGCAATACAGACGATCGATACTTCAATGAGTCATTGTTTTGCGCAAATACGGGATGCGGTGCCCAAGCCGTACATCCTGCGAGCCAAAGTGCCAAAACAGCGATCAAAGAGCGACGAGTGATGTGCGTTTGTAAAACAAAATTTAATAGTAATGGATGCATCGTTATCTCTCCTTATAGATTCTATATTGAAATTATATCGCAGTACATGAGCATCGTCAATATGTTTTTTTGTAGCGCAATTAAATTTTACGCGCATCACTTCCATGCGGAACATATCAAATATCTTGTTTAAGCAAACGATCGAAAATTTAACTGGACAGTGGCGCGTTCTGCTCAGGTCAAGATGTAGAATTTTCGTCAAAAAAGTCTGTATCTGACTGCTTTTCGAGAATAATGCGTGTTATGGGCAGACGGCGATTTTGAACAAACCATCGGAACATATTTTTCCGCAAAACCGATCTCACGGTTTCCTCAGATGGAATGTCATTTGTGGGGGTTCGAACATATCGAAGACGCCACCATTTTTTCCTCTCGGAATATGTGATCGCGAGAAGTTGTACCATCCCCGTGGCAATACAACAGCATAGCCTTCAATAGCTTTCAGCGTTTGTACGATATTTATGCGGTCTTTCTCTGTGATTACATCGATCGGATCTGGCACGTCTTTCTTTCGATACACATTGCGTTTCGGCATTGATTTCGTCCAAAAGTGGCAGCTGCATCCTCCGATCCGCACAGCTCTTTGCTTGAGAAACAAGATGCATCAGTGCGGCAACCGTACTATTCAGTTCGTTTAAATTTCAGTGCCACTTTGGATACATAGTACCGATCCAGTAAAAAATAGACTTTCCAAATTTCATGGTTGTACGAAATCCATTGATGATCATTTGCTCTATATGAGATGCCAGACGATCTTCATCTTGAGATTTCTCGATGTTATTTCCTGCAAAAAAACTTCTTTACACCAGCTTGGATGGTCATAAATAGTGGCATGCACATGAACGTCTTTTTAGCAAACAATACAATGACGACCGCTCCAAATAAATGGCCATAAATATATTCTGGTTTCGACGCGTTTCCAGATTCTTGATGCAGTTTTTGTACACCCGGCATGCGCCGACCTTCCTTAGCTTGCTTCACGCCATCCCCGATCAACACTACAGCATCGTCTACACGGTATACAGGAGCACACATGCTGATATAGTCAATCTATCCATCTTTTATTTGGTGATATTTCCAAGCACTAGATCGAAAAAAGCGAATCATGTTCTCATAGCTTTTTTTCGATAAATTTAGGTCACGAAGCACCGAGGTCAGACCCAAAAAGTCTCCTCGGATCATCATGCCTACAATGACCACGACAAACCAATGAAACGTTATTTCTCTGCTGAAGCACGAAGAAAACCGCTGTAAAACGTCGTGAATATCTTTTAACATCATTTTCCTCATTTCAACCCCGGAACGCATTGCGGTGATCATCTTTTTACGAACCGCACACCAGAGTTGTTCCCCCTATCCCAAGTTTTTCGGGAATATGATACCACATTCGTGAATAATTTTACATTTCAAGCAAGAGAGAATTTGTCACTCTCAAGTAACAATTCTCATCACCTATAATGATCATATCAATACGTTCAGTGCATTTCCAGAAGAGCACCTCTATACATCCACAAGTGCAATACGATTCCTATATCTTGCAGATTTTTTTACCAATTGGCTCGGATTCATGGTTGATTTATCGTTCCTTTCATGATATAGTTGATCTATCAAGTTTTTCAGCAACGGATTGGATTGTTTGCAAAGCTATTGTAGTCAAGACAAGATCATAAAGGGGTTGAATGCTGGTGAACGATCGTCAAATCCTGGAGTTGTTGCTAACAAAGGTTACATCGATTGAAGACGATGTCAGTGCACTCAAATTCGAAGTCAACAAGCTTGGGACTACTGTTGACAAGCTCGGGACCGATGTCAACAAGCTCGGGACTACTGTTGACAAGCTTGGGACTACTGTTGACAAGCTTGGGACCGATGTCAACAAGCTCGGGACTACTGTTGACAAGCTCGGGACCGATGTCAACAAGCTCGGGACCGATGTTGACAAGCTTGGGACCGATGTCAACAAGCTTTGGATTACTGTTGACAAGCTTGGGACTACTGTTGACAAGCTTGGGACCGATGTTGACAAGCTTGGGACCGATGTTGACAAGCTGGACAATAGGGTTGATGTGATCCTTGCTCAGACGGCTAAGCTCTCTGAGTACCACAATGAAACATTGTCGATATTACATGAAATTCGTGAAGAACATACATCTATTAAAGAAATGTTGGTGGATCACGAGATTACTCTTCGAACGTTAAAAAGAAAGGCGGTTTGATGGATTTATTGCTCTAGAGTTTGATGTCACGATGAATGCGTATAGATTGATTTTTTAGACATTCATTTTACTATCTCCTGAATCCGTGAAAACGCGCAATTAAAAGGTTCATTTTCAAGCACGGAAGGACTGTCAGCATCACTTTTGTTTTGAAAACGTGCCACATCTTATCATGACGTAAATATATTTTGTTGATAAAGTATCTGTTTGATTTTTGTTGCACACCAAAGAAGCCCATTTGTTCGGGAAAAAAAATTAATATTAATTTTCATTTATGAAAATATTAAATTAGCAACCTCTTGTACACTAGCCCCACTACATCAAACCACGGACAAAACGTACCAAATTTCAATTTTACTTTTCTGCCGTTGCGTACAAATTGCGCACCTAAATAGATCATGTCTTGGATTACACTTCGAATCCTTCTTCGTTTCACTTTTTTTCTTACTGGTACGTTCATGCTACTTACACTCGTTTGTCCGATAATTATCAGAAGATTATAGGTTAAGGATCCAAGGACCAATACCATCTCATTCGTTGCAAATTTCCCTTCCGGCAAACGCTCCAAGTCCATATCATTTTTTCACTCGCTATGAAATTGCGCACTTGTGGCGTGATCTTTGTATAACGCAAGGACATCTTCAGGTGAACACGCAAGAGAAGTCCCAAATGTTTCTACTTCAATTTCGGGGAATAGCGTGCTTTCTCCGTTTTTTAAAATTGTTCGTTCGACTACTTTGTACACAATACGCACTTGTTGATCAATTCCCGCGACATGTACACAATGAGATCCTAAAAAAACGCGCTTTCCATTCCGCGTTGGTTGTTCTTCCACTCCGGTTTTTATAGCAGTTTCTCGAAAATCTTCTTTGCTTTCACGACGCAAATTTCTCTTGATGATGTATTGTACTTTCGCTCCATGAGCGTGACATCATCTGATATTGTCTTTAGAATCATTACCTGCATCCATACGCATTAATACATCATGATCGGTGACGATCTTTGCAAATTCGATCGTTTTTTGCAAAAATTCGACTGTACCAGATTGAACATGTGTGCTACCTGTTCGTAGCTCTTGATTGAT
>JAGWXQ010000041.1 GCA_018969805.1 Paenibacillaceae bacterium
TGTATGCGCCCCGCTACTCCACGGTGACACTTTTTGCTAAGTTTCTCGGTTTATCGACGTCATTGCCCCGTATACAAGCAGCATAATACGCTACAAATTGCAACGGTATAACAGACAATGCGGAGGAAAACGCATCGATCGTCTGCGGGATGTCGATGTACTCATCGACGATGCCACGCAACTGCGGTGCGCCGATTCCGATCACGTACGCCCCACGCGCTTGGACTTCAATAATGTTGCTCAACATCTTCTCACACACATCTGCTTGTGTCGCCAAGGCAATAACGGGCACTCCTTCACTAATGAGCGCGAGCGTACCGTGTTTGAGTTCGCCTGCTGCATACGCTTCCGAATGAATGTACGATATTTCTTTCAGCTTGAGCGACCCTTCTTGCGCTACGGCATAATCCAGTCCGCGACCAATAAAAAAAACATGATCGTGCAACGAAATTTTTTGGGCAATCGCGTGCCATTTCGGTGCTTGCTGCAACACGTGCTGTGCATGAACGGGCAATTGTTCCAATGCGCGCCACCAGTCCTCGCATTCGCTCCGCAAAACAATTTTGCGCTCTTGCGCAAGCCACAACGAGAGCAATTGAAATACGACGACCATCGTCGTATACGCCTTTGTGGATGCCACAGCAATTTCTGGCCCCGCCATGGTCAGCAACACATCATCTGCTTCCCGCGCCACAGACGACGCGACGACGTTTGTGATCGCGAGGACGCGCGCACCCCTTCGTTTCGCTTCGCGCAATGCAGCAAGTGTATCTGCGGTCTCCCCCGATTGCGATACGACAATGACCCACGTATGTGCGTCAATAATCGGTTCGCGATACCGATACTCCGAAGCGACATCGACTTCTACAGGTATGCCAGCGATGCGCTCAATGAGTTTTTGTCCGATCAAACCCGCATGATACGCCGTACCACACGCAACGATATGGATGCGTCCGATCTTGGGCAGCACTGCAACAAACGCGTCTAGCTCCGTAAGCACGATGCGTCCGTCGTGCATGCGAGTGCGCATCGTTTCGCGATATGCGTTCGGTTGTTCGTGCATTTCTTTGAGCATAAAGTGCTCAAATCCATTTTTTTCCGCTGTAGCGACATCCCAATCAATGTGCAACGGTGCACGTTCGATCGTACTGCCTTGCACGTCCATCAGCTTCATCGCGTCGTATGAGAGCACTACGACATCGCCATCCTCAAGGACGCATACTTCCCGCGTATAGGGCAAAATCGCCGGAATATCCGAAGCGATGACGTACTCACCGTGTCCGATCCCAATTACGAGCGGAGAATGCATGCGGACGACGACGAGCTGATCCGGCTGTTGTGCTGCGAGCACCGCCAGCGCAAACGCACCGCGTATGTGCGACACTGCATTGCGCACCGCTGCGACCAAATCTCCCGTGTATACAGATGCAATAAGGTGTGCAATCACTTCTGTATCTGTTTCAGATGAAAACGTCGCTCCTTGCGCGATCAATTGCTGCTTTAACTCCATGTAGTTTTCAATAATGCCATTGTGCACGACTGAAATTGCACAATCGTTGTCTGTGTGGGGGTGCGCGTTTGCATCCGAAGGTTTGCCGTGCGTCGCCCATCGCGTATGCCCGATGCCGATCGTCCCTTTGAGTGGACTTTTTCCAAGCACGTTTTGCAATACAGAGATGCGCCCTTTTGCTTTTTGCACGCACAAACCCGTCTCAGTGTGAATCGCTACACCTGCCGAATCATACCCACGATATTCGAGACGCTCAAGCCCCGCCAATAGCACTTCCTGCGCACTGCGTTTCCCGATGTACCCGACAATACCACACACACGGTACACCCCCCTTATGTTATGCCGTAACGATGCGATTCGACCCCACATGTCCTTGGATCGTTTCTGCCACTTTGTGCGCATAGGACTCTATTTCCAATGCATCTTCCCCTTCGATCATGACACGCACGATCGGCTCCGTACCCGATTCACGCACGAGAATGCGCCCCCGATTGCCAAGCGCATCGACAACGGTGTCGATCGCCTGCTGCACCGCATCGTCCTCCTTCCACGCTTGTTTGTCTTCTACGACGACGTTAACGAGCACTTGGGGCACTTTACGGACGAGCATACGGTGTGCACTGAGCGGCGTATTTGTTTCGGCGACGATCGCAGCCAGCTGCACTGCGGTCAGGATGCCGTCCCCTGTCGTTGCGTGGTCCAAAAAGACGATATGCCCCGATTGTTCCCCGCCGAGGGTGTACCCACCGGCATGCATCGCCTCGACGACGTATCGATCGCCCACAGCCGTCTGGACCGTATGCAAGCCATGCGCTGCACACGCCATAAAAAATCCATAATTTGCCATGACGGTCGTGACGATTGTATTGTTGTACAATTCCCCTTTTTCACGCATCGTTTTCCCGAAGATGGCAAGCAAATGATCTCCATCCAAGACGTTTCCGGTCTCATCGATCGCGATTGCCCGATCGGCATCGCCATCGAAGGCAATGCCGATGTGCGCATTGTGTTGGACGGTCGCCTCGCGCACAGCATCAAGAGCGGTCGAGCCACATCCGGCATTGATGTTGCACCCATCCGGGGTGTTTCCAAGGATGATGACTTCAGCACCAAGCGCGCGAAATACAGCAGGTGCGATGTCCACAGCAGCCCCGTGTGCACAATCAAGCACGATCCGCAACCGATCTAGACGCACATCTATTTTTTGCTCAATATATTGCGCATACTTCCACTGCGCGTGCGCATCGTCGGTGACCAAACCGATGTCCCTTCCAACCGGTCGGCCGAGCGCATCCGCGTACTGGTCCAGAAGTTGCTCGATGCGATGTTCCGTTTCATCGCGCAGTTTGAAGCCGTCTCGCCCGAAAAATTTAATGCCGTTGTCTTCCATAGGGTTGTGCGAAGCAGAAATCATGATTCCTGCATCGGCACCAAAATGCCTTGTCAAAAACGCGACCGCTGGTGTCGTCACAACACCCAATCGCACAACGTTTGCTCCGATCGACAGCAATCCCGCGCACAACGCGCCCTCCAGCATCGGTCCCGACCGCCGCGTATCGCGACCAATAAGCACGGTCGGTGTTTTCTGTGCACCTCCCACAAGCACGTGCCCCCCACATCGACCAAGGCGATACGCCAATTCTGGGGTCAGCACTGTGTTTGCAACGCCACGAATGCCGTCTGTTCCAAAATACTTCCCCACCAGGTTCCCTCCCTTATTCGCTCTTTTTTTCCTTAATGCGTACCGTTGCCGTCGCCATGCCCAAAATTTGCGTCTGTACATAAGGCGGTACACGGACATCGATCGGTACAACATGCTCCCCTGGAGGAACGTTGGTCACATCGACAAACGCCTGCACGACGTTGTTGTCGATGTTTTTGCTGCGCGATTGCGCCATCGTCAGCGATACGGTCCGTTTCCCGCGTTCTTTCGATCCCCATTCAAACACGTACGCCTCATTTTTTCCGACGATCGCGATCGGTACATCCGCAATTTGCATCGTCGTGGCTTGCTCCATTTCGACTGTGACCGATACACTCGCCGGCTCCGTCCGCGCGATGCGCTCCGTTGCTGCGATCGGCAACGTCACCTGTGTCGTCTCCGTAAACGCAGAGACATCAAGCTCTGGCCCAGGATAATAACTCATTTGCTCGACGGATTCTTGATCCCCATATACGGTCACTGTGCTCGGTTGTTGATCGACGCGTACAATTGCAGTTCCCGCTGGTGGTGTCCCAATCAAAGACACTTGCAGAGGCACTGTGCGAAACGGGCTCGTAATCGGGACTTTGACGTTGACGACAGACGGCGAAATGCTTACGTCGAGCGGTTTGCCGTCTTTATCCAGCGCTATAAGCGGCACCGGTGTCTCAATCGTCTCTTCGCCCTCATTGAGCGCGACGCGCCCAAATACGCGCACGACATCGTTGGACGACGTCTGTGTGACCGTAACGATAGCGCGATTGGGTGCGACGATCGGTACACCTACGGCATATCCATTTTTTGCATTTCCAGACAATTCGATGTCGATCGGCATTTCCTTGCGCTGCTTCTCATCCAAAAACACAACGACCGACGATGGATCCAGCTGTACGTTGACATCGGATGGAAACCCTCTCGTCTGCAGCTGTACGCGCTGTTCACCCGGTACACCTTTTGCAACATCGACGAACACTTCATAGTCTCGAATCGATACGCGCCCAAGTGCCGTCTGTGATCCTGTAACGGTCAACGCAATTTTTTGCGGTTGTATAGAACGCAACGAAAAACGCGTTTCATTTAATTGCTTGACTTGTACCGCGACATCAAAATAATTTTCTGAATACGTCGTTCCTTGCAACGGTTGCAACGAGCCTTGCACATCAATACGAATAATGACCCACAACAACGCACCTACGACAATGGCCAATAGCCGTATAAACATATTTTTCCGGAGCCACTTATCCATTGTGTCCCTCCTTTTTGCGGAGAAACCATATTCTACGTCTTTTCGCATTGTTCCTTGCCCTTGAACGCAACGCCGCAAACAGCCTCGTAATGACGTGTTCGTCATCGACCGCTTCAGTCAATACTCCGTGCTCACACAAAGATACCCGCCCCGTCTCTTCAGATACGACGACGCACAACGCATCGGACGACTCACTAATGCCCAACGCAGCTTTGTGGCGTGTCCCAAGCTCTTTGCGCAAAAACGGGTTTTCAGATAAAGGAAATGTACATCCCGCAGCAACAATGGTGTCCCCGCTCACAATGACTGCGCCATCATGAAGCGGGGTGTTTGGCAAAAACACATGCTGCAACAGCTGCGGACTCAGCTTTGCCTGCAACAACACGCCAGACTCAACGTACTCACTCAGTCCCGTTTCACGCTCAAACGCAAGCAACATCCCAATTTTTTGCACAGAAAGCTGCCTCACGACGCGGGCAATCATTGACACCCGCGCCATGACGACTTGATCTTCCTCACCGGATTGCAGGACAAACAGCTTCCCCCTACCCAACCGCTCCAACGCGCGGCGCAATTCCGGTTGAAAAATAATGAGTACCGCAAGTACCCCAAACGTAAACATTTGGTTCATTAACCATTGCAGCGTTTGGAGCTGCAATACTTGGCTCAGCAACCATACAGCCAACAGCACGATCATTCCACGCAACAGCTGTACCGCGCGTGTCCCACGCACAAGCACCAACACTTTATACACGATATAACTCACAATTGCAATGTCGGCTATCTCTTTCAATGCCTGGATCCACGTCCACTGTTTCCACCAGTCGATCGGGCACACCCCCTTTTTCAGCGTATGCGCGTTCGTGGTGCACAATGCCCGTACCACATCCGACCGAAACCAACCGACTACCCCGTATTGCGCAATCCTGCCGCAATGCCATTAATCGTCAACAACACGTCCCGCAACAGTGCGACATGCTCCACAGCCGTCTCGTCCGTCGTTTGCCGCAACTGGGTCAATAACTGCACTTGCATATAACTGAGCGGATCAACATACGGATTGCGCAAAAGAATCGATTGCTGGATCATGGGTACGTTGTCCAAAATGTGCGCTTGCCCAGTAATCTGCAATATGACCGAAGCGGTCAGCGCATACTCCTGTGCAATGCACCCAAAAATGCGTTCCCGCACCTCTTGGTCTCGTACCATCGTCGCATACTGCTGGGCGATATGCAAATCTGCCTTGGCGAGTGCGAGCTGGACGTTGTCGATAACCGTCTGAAAAAAAGTCCAATTCGCGTACATGTTTTGCAACTTTTTGCACTGCGCATCGACTTCCGCATCTCCGTGCGCATGCAAAAATTTCCATAGTGCCGTCCCCGCCCCGTACCATGCCGGAAACAAAAATCTGCTTTGCGTCCATGCAAAAACCCAAGGTATCGCTCGCAAATCTTCAAAACGATCACTGTTTTTCCGTTTCGCCGGACGCGATCCGATATTCAGCTCACCAATTTCTGGCAAAGGCGTGCATTCTCGAAAAAAAGCGTAAAACGATGAATCTTTAAATACGAGGTTCTCATAATGCTGTCGCGCATATTCGGAAATGTCGTCCATATGCTCTATAAATGATGGATCGTCCCCAACGCACGTGCCCTGCATCGCCTGCACTGTCGTCAACAACAAGGCCGATGTCGCTTGCTCCAAACTGCGCTCTGCAATGCCCGGTAGTGCATAACGCGACGACAGCACTTCTCCTTGTTCCGTAATTTTTATGCCCGCACCAATCGTTTGTGGGGGCTGCGAAAAAATGCTGCGATTGATCGGCATGCCCCCACGACCGAGCGCGCCCCCGCGCCCATGAAAAAACTTAAGCCGCACTCCAAACCGATGCCCCACTTGCGTCAAACGCTCCAGCGCGCGACGCAACTGCCAATTTGCTGTGATCATGCCCCCATCTTTATTGCTGTCCGAATACCCGAGCATAATTTCTTGTACGCCATCGCATGCGTCAATCAGTGCACGAAACTGCGGGCACACAAACAACGACTCCATCAACGACGACGATGCGCACAAGTCGTCGATCGTCTCAAACAGCGGCACCGATTGGATTGCCGTAACAAGCGCCGCACCTTCCATACGAACGAGCCCTGCACATTGAGCCAGGACATACACCGCCAATATGTCGCTTGCACCACGGGTCATCGATATCAAATAGCTTCTCACAGCGATTTTTCCATGTTTGTGATGAATGCGCGCAATCGCATCAAACACATCCAAAACGTCGCGCGTCGCCACCGAAACATCTTCATCCGGTACAGTAAGCGGCACTTCCATCAATGTCCGCCACAATACCGCGCACTTCTCTTCCTCATTCAACTGCGCATAAGCGCAACCATTTCGTCGATACAACTCATCCAATGCCGCCTCATGCAAAGCACTATGCTGACGAATATCGAGTGCTGCCAAATGAAAACCAAACAACTGCACCTGCCGCATAATCGGCACAATCACAACATCTGCAGCGACATCCGCTTTGTGCGCACGCAAACTGTCTTCGATGATGCGCAACTCTGTCAGCAACTCCTCAGGATGCGTATACGCACCATGCGCATCCCTGTCTTCAATCATGCACCGAAGCCGTGCGATCATATGCGACAATTTCACACGGTATGGCTCCGACTCCGTCCTCCACTGCTTTTCTGTCGGCAAAAACGCTTTTCGTTTATCTTCTGCGATCGATGCCAACAGTGCGTCCGTCACACGGACGAGCGTCGTACCAAAACTGAGCTGTACGTGCGCTTTACACAACGCTTGCTCATATTTGCGCAATACGAGCGCGCGATGCATGTCCATCGTCTGCAACGTTACTTTTGCCGTAACTCCAGGATTGCCATCGCGATCGCCACCAATCCACGATCCAAACCGCAAAAACAGCGGCGCACGCCACTGTTGCATATCGTAATGTTCGCGAACATTGCGTTCTAATTGCGCGTACACTTCGGGCAAAGCCTCAAACAGCGTCTCATCCATAAAATACAGACCGTTTCGCACTTCATCAATCACCGTCGGTTTTCGGTCACGCAATTCATTCGTTTGCCACAAGGTAAGCACTTCATGGTACAACGATACCCGCCATTGCTCTTCTTCGCGCACCGTACACTGCTTTTGGTCATACTCCAACAACGCCTGAGCGATGCGTCGATGAATGTCCAAAACTGCGCGCCGTGTCGCTTCGGTCGGATGCGCTGTCATGACAAGCTCTAAACTCATGCGTCCGATCGCGGCTTCAATATCTTCTTTCTGCGCGCCGCGTTTTTTGAGCAACACCATCGCATGCGCAATCGAACCTGGTTGCACGCGATGACGATCTTCTTGTTCGTATTCTCTTCTCCTCCGAATACGATGCACTTGTTCGGCGATATTGACCAACTGAAAATAAATAGCAAAAGCACGAATCACTTTGCGACGAATAGCAGGATCCAATGCGCGCACGAGATGGATGAATGATTGCCCATCCGTACTTTCCGCATCATAACGTTCCTTTTTGCTCATTTGACGAATACGCTCTACCGTCTCAAACAACGCATCGCCCGATTCTTGCTTGAGTACGTCACCCAATACAGTTCCGAGCATACGCACATCGCGCCGCAAGGAGGCATGTGCCGTTTTTGGTATTTCAATCGATGTCGACACGCTTTGACACCACACTTCCTGGTAATCGCACACGATGCATGCACATTTGTGTGTACACAAAAAAAGCGGGTGATGGGAATCGAACCCACGCTACCAGCTTGGAAGGCTGGAGTTCTACCATTGAACTACACCCGCAAATAACAACAGATGGCACATAACGCCATCCGCCTTGATCGGGACGACACGATTCGAACATGCGACCCCCTGGTCCCAAACCAGGTGCTCTACCAAGCTGAGCTACGTCCCGAAAAAACCTATGGCGTGCCCTGAGAGATTCGAACTCCCGACCTTTTGATTCGTAGTCAAACGCTCTATCCAGCTGAGCTAAGGGCACACGATACATATGGAGCGGACGATGGGATTCGAACCCACGACCCTCGCCTTGGCAAGGCGATGCTCTACCACTGAGCCACGACCGCATTGAGTATATCATACTCCGCCGATACATGCAAGCGAATACATCACTTCTCTGCGCGTGGAGGGACTTGAACCCCCACGGTTGCCCGCCAGATCCTAAGTCTGGTGCGTCTGCCAATTCCGCCACACGCGCATGCGTCAAACGAACGACTGAGCCATGAAGGACTCGAACCTTCGACTCCCTGATTAAAAGTCAGGTGCTCTACCAACTGAGCTAATGGCTCATGGACTGGGGATCCAGGGATCGAACCTGGGAATGACGGAGTCAAAGTCCGTTGCCTTACCGCTTGGCTAATCCCCATCGTCTGCAACCAACGAACACTGAGGATTGACCATACACTCCCATAAACGCTCAATCGACTTTGGTGACCCGTAGGGGATTCGAACCCCTGTTACCTCCGTGAAAGGGAGGTGTCTTAACCACTTGACCAACGGGCCACGAACATGCTCCCAACCGGAATCGAACCGGCGACCTCATCCTTACCATGGATGCACTCTGCCGACTGAGCTATAGGAGCTCGAAATACGAAAAAACTCCCTGAACAGGACTCGAACCTGTGACAACTCGGTTAACAGCCGAGTGCTCTACCAACTGAGCTATCAGGGAACGTGCAAGGCGACGACCTATTCTACCAGCACCCTGCGGTGCGAGTACGTTTGGCGCAGGAGGGCTTAACGGCCGTGTTCGGGATGGGAACGGGTGGGACCCCTCCGCAATCGT
>JAGWXQ010000042.1 GCA_018969805.1 Paenibacillaceae bacterium
GATGAAGCACATATGGTTCAAAGAAAGCCGGAATGGTTGAGGATCAATCTCGTATCAGAGGAAGCGCATGATGCGTATCGCGACATAAAGCGCATGATGCGTGCAAAATCGCTGCACACGGTGTGTGAAGAAGCAAAGTGTCCGAACATCCATGAGTGCTGGGCCAATAAAACGGCGACGTTTATGATTTTGGGCAGTGTATGTACGCGCGCATGTCGGTTTTGTGCGGTGGCCTCAGGGCAGCCGACAGAGCTCGATTGGGCAGAGCCGGAGCGTGTCGCGGAAGCTGTCGAACAAATGGGACTGCGCCACTGTGTCGTGACATCGGTCGCGCGCGACGACGTGCACGATGGAGGTGCCGCGGTGTTTGTCGCTACGATCGAGGCGATCCGTGCGCGTGTGCCCGCGTGTGGCATTGAGGTGCTCATCCCGGATTTTGGTGGACAACGTGCATCGTTGGCGCACGTGCTTGAGGCACGACCAGATATAGTAAACCACAACATAGAGACGGTGCGTAGGATGACACCGCGTGTCCGGGCGAAGGCGACGTACGATCGGTCGCTGGAGTTGCTCGCGCGATCGAAAGAAATCGCTCCGCACATCAAGACAAAATCGTCGCTGATGATCGGTATTGGCGAGCAGGAAGAAGAAATCATCGAGGCGATGGACGATTTGCGCGCGTGTGGTGTCGATATATTGACGATCGGGCAATATTTGCAGCCGACGAAGCAACATGTGCCGATCGATCGGTACTATACGCCAGAGCAGTTTGCAGCATTCAAGCGCATTGGACTGCAAAAAGGATTCCGGCATGTCGAATCAGGACCACTCGTGCGCAGCTCGTACCATGCGCACGAACAAGTGCGTGCAAGTGAGGTGGTGCACGCATGATTTTTGTGCTTGGAAGACAGTTTGCACTGACCGTAGAGCGGCACAAAGGGTGGAACATCGATGCATTTCGTGAACGATACAGTGAAGTGCTTGATCGGTATGATTATATCGTCGGCGATTGGGGATACAGCCAATTGCGCTTAAAAGGTTTTTATGCGTCGGGGCATCGTTATGCAAGCGGTATGAACCAATTTGAAACGATCGAAGACTATATTCACGAGTATTGTGCGGTTCGTTGCCCGTACTTTGTCGTGCATCGCCTCGATGCCCAGCGGGATGTCGTCGATGATGGGGTGCTCGAACAAGAGTGGGTTGCTGAGCCACCGTATCGATGGCGTGAACAGACGGAGGTGCGCAAACCGATCGTGCGGGACGGATCCCGAACCAAAAAAGAGGGCAATGGGCCCCTTCGTTCTGGCACTGCTGTGGAGGGGGACGGCGAAAAAGATGCCAATCGGGAAGCGCCTGTGCTTGAGGTGGATCGAAGTACATTGGACGAACACGCCAAAGAGCGCGCGCGGGTGCCGAAGCGCCCCGTCCAACGCGCAGTGTTTGATGAAGACGAATTTGCGGATGTCGAGTCGTTTGAGCGCATCGGTAAGCGCAATCTGCGGGTGGGCGGGAAACCGAGCAAATCGTTTCCACAAAAAGGAAACCGCAAATCATAATATTACGTAAAATGCTCGTCCTGTAAAAACGCTTCGCGAACACGGTCCCAAAACGGAAACGGGCGATAGCGTACAAAGTGGACTTTTTGTTCTGCGACGCTCAGGCGCATCGTCAAAATGTCGTCGATCGGATGCACGATGTGGTCGATGGAAAGCAACAATCGTTGTTTTTTGGGGAGGATGTCGCAGTGGTGGTGTTTTGGCAAAACGATCGGGGAGCCGATCGTTCGAAACACCCTGTTGTTGATGGAGGCGATTTCCGCAAGCTGAATCGCTTCAAGTGCGGGATGGACGAGCGCGCCGCTCAAGCTTTTGTTGTAGGCGGTGCTTCCGGACGGTGTCGAAATGCACAAGCCATCCCCGCGAAAATGTTCAAAAACACTGTCGTTGATCCGTACGTCGGCGACGAGTGTCGCATCGGCCCCTTTGATCGTGCATTCGTTGAGCGCGAGCACAGTGCGTGTGTCGGTATGCGTGTGCAGCACGATGTGCAAGAGCGGATATTGGACGGTGCGTGACGCGACATCGTGTTGTGCGGTGACCATATGTGTGATAAGCGCGGGAATTTCGGACGGTTTCCAGTCGGCATAAAATCCGAGATGTCCGGTGTGGACTCCGACGAATGCGGTATGAGACAGGTTGTTTTGAAAGCGATGGAATGCATGGAGCATCGTACCATCGCCACCGATCGATACGACGACATCGGGGTACGTGTCATCCAACACCAATCCAGCAGCGACAGCTGCAGTGCAAAATGCAGCGCACAGCGATTCGGATGCTGCATCGTGACGGGCTACGGTGAAAAAGCGCATGGCGCACCTCCTAATACGAATGTGGATGTCAATCTGGATCGTGGTTTTCAATATAGGGATGAGTCCTGTTGTGCCTATGCGTATCGTAGCCAAACGGGGGACGTTTGTGCAAGGGTGTTCGCATCCGATGCGATCAGATGGGGAACAGTAGGGTGTACAGTGCGGTCAGAGCTGCGGCAAACAGGCCGTGGACGATCCGTGCGCATACGAACGTACGGTAGGAGACGATGTGGGGAGTTGCAATCGCCAAAACTTGCGCGTGTACGGCAAGCCCGCCCCATGCCAGTGCAAACGAAGCGATTGGAAACGCAAACGGAATGTGTGCTGCAGCGAGGTGCACTTGACCGAGCGATACTTCACACAGTGCAAACAGTGCGGGTATGGCGATCGCAGTGAGGCGTGGGGCGTGCGTTTCAAGCAACTGTGTGAGTGCGCGGATCGGTGCTGTGTGGGCAAGCAAAACGAGGAGGACGTTGGTCATGACGATGAGACCAGTGATGAGGGCGAGCAAGGCGGCGATCGAACGGACGCTTTGGTGCATCTGAAAACCGTCTGCCCGTCGGGGACGGTGTGTCGGGGCTTGTGGCACTGTGCGTGGTCGTGTACAGAGGCCGTACAACAATGCGCCTCCGTAGTGGGCGAGCAACAGCATCGGAGCGAGGTCGGCAGCACCGTATAGTTTCGTAGCGATGACGGATGCGACAAACAACGGATCGGCACTCGTCGCGCAGCAAATAAGCCGGGATGCCTCTGCGCGCGAGCACGTACCCTCTTGGACGAAATCGTGCGCGAGCTTTGCTGCGACAGGGTATCCGGAGGCAAATCCAACGATCAAGACGATCGCCCCTTCTCCAGGGACGCGAAAAATCGTGCGCATTAGGGGCGCGCACCATGCTGCGATGCGCCAGATGAGCCCGTAGCCCCGCAAACATTCGTACAGCAACAACGTCGGCACGATCGCGGGGACGAGGACACCGGCGCACAGTGCGAGTGCATCGATTGTGGCGCGGACGGATACGGTCGGGGAGAACATCGCCATGCAGAGCGTACAAAACAATGCGATGCGCACAACCATGTGCATACGATCGTGCCTTCTTTCTGTGTGCTTGGGTTGTCATTTTCCGAACGTTCATGTATAATCATGGCGATTGTTATGAGAAAAGTAGGTGAAGGAACATGGCACGCGTCTTATCGGGGATACAACCGAGTGGGATAATGACGATCGGCAATTATCTCGGAGCATTGCAGCCTTTTGTGCAGCGCCATGCCACAGATGAGTGCGTGTTTATGATTGCGGACTTGCATGCGTTGACCGTACCGCAGCATCCGGATGTCGTGCGTGCGCGGACGATCGATGCGGTTGCGATGGCGGTCGCGTGTGGTATTGATGCGTCGCGGGCGATCGTATTCGTGCAGTCGCATGTGATGGAGCATGCGTTGTTGTCGTGGATTTTGACGACGATGACAACGATGGGTGAGCTGGAGCGGATGACGCAGTACAAAGACAAAGGACAAGGGCAAGTGTCTGTAGGCACGGGCTTATTTGTGTATCCAGTCCTTCAAGCGGCCGACATTTTGTTGTACGATACGGACATTGTTCCGGTCGGGGACGATCAGCGCCAGCACATCGAGCTTACGCGCGACATTGCCAAACGATGCAACCAAAAGTATGGCGATATGTTTGTCGTGCCGCAGGGGCAGTATGTCGATCGTGGGACGCGCATCATGTCGCTTGTGGATGGGCGCCGCAAAATGAGCAAAAGTGATGCGAGCGAAGGTGCGTACATTGGGTTGCTCGATACACCGGATGTCGTGCGCCGCAAAATCGGGCGTGCGACGACGGATAGTGGAAAAGACATCGTCGTTGACTGGGAGCATAAGCCTGAGGTGTCAAATTTGATCGAACTGTTTGCGGCGTGTACGGGGCAAATGAGTGCGCACATCGTGGCGCAGTACGAAGGTGTCGGGTACGGAGCGTTTAAGCGGGATTTGGCAGAGGCGATCGTCGCTTGTGTACAGCCGATACAGCAGACGTATGCGCGGATTCGCGAGAGCGGTATGGTGCAGCAGTGGATGGACGACGGGGCGCAGCGGGCACGGAGCATAGCCCGGCAAACGGTGCGGCGCGTCACAGAGCGCATCGGACTTGTGCCTGGCGATGGGCACTTGGGTGTGTGATCCCAATCCGTGCTGCTTCTTCGGCGCATACAGCCGTCTTTATCACTGTTTTCAATAGGCGATGAATTGCATACGATTTGTGTAGGTCCAATCTCGTAATGGGAGTGGTGGCATGTGGAAGAGCGGGTGGCGTCGATCGATGTGCTGCGCACACATGTCGCGGCGTACATGAAGCAAAGCGATGTGCAGCGCATCGATGAAGCGTATGCGTTTGCGGCCCATGCGCATGCGGGCCAAACGCGCAAATCCGGGGAACCGTACATTTTGCATCCGCTTGCAGTCGCGGCCATTCTTGTCGAGTTGCAAATGGACGCGACGACGGTCATTTGTGGACTACTCCACGATGTCGTTGAAGATACACCGATTACGCCGGCACAAATCGAAAGCCATTTTGGAAAGACGTGTCGTGCGCTCGTCGATGGATTGACGAAGCTGGAAAAATTTTCGTTTCAGTCAAAAACGGAGCACAAAAATGAAAATTACCGCAAAATGTTTGTCGCAATGGCACAAGACATTCGGGTTATTTTGATCAAACTGGCGGATCGCCTGCACAACATGCGCACGCTTAAGCACCAAAGCGAAGAAGCCCAGCGCCGCATCGCCGAAGAAACGCTGGAAATATTTTGTCCGATTGCACATCGGTTGGGCATCGCGGCGATGCGGTGGGAGATGGAAGACATCGCTTTGCGTTACTTAAATCCCCAGCAGTATTATCGCATCGCGCACCTGATGCAAAAAAAACGCGCCGAACGGGAACGGCACATAGATGAAGTGATCGCTGCGGTACGTGCGCGGCTGAACGATATGCACATCAACGCCGATTTGAATGGACGACCGAAACACATTTATAGCATTTACAAGAAAATGAAAGAAAAAGACAAGCAATTTAATGAAATATACGATTTGCTCGCCATTCGTGTGATCGTGGACAATGTGAAAGATTGCTATGCTGCACTCGGGATTATTCATACGTTGTGGAAACCGATGCCTGGAAGATTCAAAGACTATATCGCGATGCCCAAACCGAATATGTACCAATCGCTGCATACGACGGTCATCGGGCCGTCGGGGGAACCGACGGAAGTGCAAATACGGACGTGGGACATGCACCGAACGTCGGAGTACGGCATTGCGGCGCATTGGGCGTATAAGGAAGGCAAAGATGCGGTACAGGCGCGATCGTTTGAAGACAAGATGACGTTTTTTCGGGGCATTTTGGAGTTGCAGCACGAGACACAAGATGCGTCCGAATTTATGGAGTCGTTGCGTGTTGATTTTTTCTCGGATTTGGTTTATGTGTTTACACCCAAAGGGGAAGTCATTGAGCTTCCTGCGGGGTCGGTGCCGCTCGACTTTGCGTATCGCATTCATACAGAAATCGGCAACAAGACGATCGGAGCGAAAATCAACGGACGCATCGTTGCGCTCGATACGGTGCTGAAGACGGGCGACATTGTTGAAATACTGACTTCGAAACATTCGTACGGGCCGAGCCAAGATTGGTTGAAAATTGCCAAATCGTCCCACGCCCGCAGCAAAATTCGCCAGTGGTTTAAGCGGGAAAAGCGGGAAGACTACGCCGCGAAGCGCGTCGAGCCGATCGAACCAAAAAAAGGAGAAGAACCGCTCTCTTTGCCCCAAACCGCAGAACCAACAAACGTCTTTCCAGAAAGACGGGATGGGAAGCTCCACAAGCCCACGAAATCGGTGGGGCGAGCGGCGCAAGGGGTGCACGTCAAAGGCATTGAAAACTTGCTTGTGCGCTTTGCGCGGTGCTGCAATCCTGTGCCAGGGGACGAAATTATCGGATACATTACGAGGGGGAGGGGGGTATCGGTGCACCGTGTCGATTGCCCGAATTTGGCGGTCACGGAGCACCATCATGAAGACGAGCCACACCGCGTCATTGAGGTGGAGTGGACGACGGTTGAATCGAGTTATAGTGTCGATATTGAAATTACGGGGCACGATCGGCGGGGATTGCTCAATGAAGTGTTGCAGGCGGTGTCGGAGTCAAAGACGAATATGGCAGCCGTGACGGGGCGGTCGGACAAGAACAAATTTGCGCTTATTCATATGACAATTTTGATCCGCAATACGGCGCATTTGCAATCGGTCGTCGAAAAAATTAAGCGCGTGCGCGACGTGTACTCTGTACAACGCATTATGCATTCATGACGCAAACGAAAGAGGGGGGCATGATGAGACATTCACGATGGCGCATTGCTGCACTGATCGTGTGTATCCTTATACCGTACGGTGCGGGTGTCGCATGGGCGGGTTCGCCTTGGAACCAGGCGTACCAATTGCAAGCACCGGTACCGGGTCCGGTCGTACCGTATGTTGCGGGCAATACGGCACAAGTGCGGGAGCAATACGATGTGATTGTTGTCGGGACTGATCCGGAGGGCATCGCTGCTGCGATGGCTGCTGCCCGAAACGGATTGCGCGTACTGCTTGTTGACGGACGTGGACGGACGCGCGTCGGGGGGTTGATGACGAATGGATGGCTCTCCAGCATTGACATCAACCGCGACGGGCAGACGGGGACGATTTTGAACAAAGGATTGTTTTCATCGTGGTATCGGCGCATTGAAGGCGATTCGTTCTCGGTATCTACAGCGTTGGCAGCGTTTGAGTCGATGCTTCATGCGCGCGACAACATCGAAGTACGTATGGGCATGAAGTCGATGGCTCCGTGGGTGACGATGGCCAACGGTGTGCGCACGGTTATTGGGATGCGGTTGGAGAGCGACAGTGGGGTTGTGCGTGACGTGCGTGCATCTGCGGTCATCGATGCGACGCAAGATGCGGACATCGCAGCACAAGCGGGTGTGCCGTTTACATTTGGGCGGGAAGACATCGGCCGACCAAACGTGTATATGGCATCGACGCTCGCGTTTCAGCTCAATGGCATTACGCCGACCGTATGGCAAGCGATTCGGCAGCGGCTCAAAAATGAAGTCGATAGTGGGACGACGCGCAAATCGGCGTGGGGATTTAAGGAATTGTACCAATACTTTCCAAACAACCAACGTCTCAAGCTGCGTGGATTGAACATTGGATTGCAAAACAACCAAACGGGGCTCGTCAATGCGTTGTTGATTTTTGATGTCAATCCGCTCTCAGACGAAAGCCGTGCGGAGGCGACGCGCATTGCAGAGGCAGAAATACCGGACATTATTCGCTATATCCAAGGCATGTTTCCCGAATTCACGTCGATTACGTATGGGGGGCATGCGCCAGAGCTGTACGTTCGGGAGTCGCGACACATTCAAGGAGAGTATCGTCTGCGTGTGATTGATTTACTGGAAAACCGCGATCATTGGGATCGGATTGCGTTTGGATCGTATCCCGTCGATTTGCAGCCGACATCACAAGAGGACAACGGGGACATTTTGTTTGACCCGATCAAATACGCCATTCCGTTTCGCAGCATCGTGCCCAAAGTCGTGGACAATATGCTCGTTGTCGGGCGAAGTGCGTCGTACGATGCGTTGCCCCACGGATCGGCGCGCATTATTCCCGTTGGTATGGCGACTGGAGAAGCAGCGGGCGTGGCAGCAAAAGTCGCATTGGACCGAAAAATGACGTTTCGGGAAATGTCAAAAGATCGGGATGCGATCGCGGTGCTGCAGGCGCGGCTCGTCAGTCAAGGTGTCGCGCTCGCTCCGTATACGATTCCGATACAGCCGTACATGCGGCACCGCACGTACGAGGGGCTCAAAGCAGCGTTGCACTACGGTTTTCATTCGGGGGGGTATACAAACGACTTTCGACTCGACGATCCATCGACTCCGTATCGGTTTGCGATGATGATGACGCGGATGAAGACGGCACTCGGGAAAAAGCTCCCTGGAAACATTATGATCGATGACTGGCTTGATGCGTCGGCGGTGTCGGTGTCGCTCGCATCGTATGCGATGGCGATGACGCTCGGCATTGCGACGACACCTGAAGAAGCGACGGATACGCTCATTGTGCGCGGGGCATTGCGCAAGCAGACGGTCGAGCGCGTCAACAATGTGGAAGAGATGACGCTCGGAGAAACGTTTTTGTTTTTGTACGATATGCTCAAGCATGTCGGTGCACTTCCACAGGAGTAGGAGAGGAGATGCGCACATGCTGCCCATGTACGAATCAAAGCCATTGTTTGACCAAGCGGTCGCCGATGGGTACAATACGATACCGCTTATTCGTACGGTACTTGCGGATTGCGATACACCCATTCGTATTTATGCACGCTGGCAAGAAGAGCCGTATGCGTTTTTGCTGGAGAGCGTCGAAGGTGGAACCCAATGGGCGCGGTATTCGTTTTTGGGCAAAAATCCGTATATGCGTGTGTACGCAAAACGCGGCGTGCTGACCGTCGTCGAAGGAGCCCAGACGACCGTCGTGCACGACGCCAATCCGATCGAATGGCTGCGTGCGCAGTTTGCTTCGGTGCGCGCACCGCAATGGAGTGGGGCACCTCCGTTTATCGGGGGTGCGGTCGGTTTTTTTGGATATGACATCGTAAAATACGCTGAGTCTCGCGTACCGTACCATCGTGTAGACGATTTGGAGCAAGCGGATATGCACGTCTTGTTTTGTGACGACATGATCGTATTTGACCATTTGCAGCAGCACATGTTGCTCGTGACGTATGCGCGCGTACACGATGATCCACAGGCCG
>JAGWXQ010000043.1 GCA_018969805.1 Paenibacillaceae bacterium
ACTTGATACGCACACAAAGCATAGTTCACGTAATTCACTGTCGAAATCGCCCCTGCACACGATCCCGGTTGGAATCCGACCGCAGCAGCAACTAATGATGCATAGGAGAAATTTGTTCCTAACAGAGTAAAACTTCCCGGCAAAAACACTGCTGTTGCCACAACGAGCGCTGTAGCAATCCACTTCCAGGCATCCGTACCAAAAAATCCTGCACGGTGTATTTCTTCCCTTCTTGTCTGCTCATTAAAGTCCGTGCCCCACTTTCCGATTGCTTTCGAAAACACCGTGTTGATGCTATACGTGCTGTATATCGGGTGATCCAAAAGCATGAGCTCTGGAGAGTAGCACCTTGTCGAATATCCCGCTTCTGCTCCTTCATTGGGCATGTTGTCCGCGCCATAATAACACACTTTTCTTCCATCGTCTTGTAGTTCCATAAGATCAGGATTGCGTTCAATAACATTCCGGATCTTTTTTTGCCGTTCGCCACTGAGGCGCAAATCACGATCAAGTTCGCTCAAGGAACCTTTGTACTCTTGTTCTTGCGGGGAAGGAATTCTCCCAAGAAAATGCTGGTACGCATTGACAATCGCCTGTTCCCGATACCCCGCTCGCTCTCTTGCGGTAACGTACTCGTTTGAACGATACAATTTATCGATCATTTCTTCGGGCTGGTCTTTGGATTGATCCAGCTCATTGAGCTTCGCGTGCGTCGGATATGCACCAAAGAAATTTTTGTACATGTGCATGATTTGGCCCCGTCGTTCTCCAGCAATCGTCTGTGCCCAGCCGAGATCTTGTTCCGGATTGGTGACGAAATCTTTCGTATTCGCGTATTGCCGCAGTTGTTGCTCCGAAATCTCACTATTCGTATGGGCACGATGGATTGCTTTTACAGCCGACGTGACAGAGATATCCAAAAGCGTGCCAGCCTGATCAAATAGCGCTTGAACGCGTTCACGCTGTATCGGCGGTGGAGTAATTTGCTGCGGGGTCGGAAGCGCGCTTTCAAAACTGTAGAGCACTTGCGCGATCTGCACCCACCGCTGTATTTCAGGCGCTCCATATTTTTTTGTTTTCAGCAAGTAATTCTTGTCTTCCTGCGGGACGATGTGATTTGGAACATTGTTTAAGAATTCATCTAAAGAAATTTTTTGTCCAGTCATTGTTGGAAAAAACCTGTTGTTGTCATTCGATTGAATTTCCCGCTCGATGTCATCAATGGATTTATTCGACCGCAAATATGCGATCTGTTGCTCCGTATCCACCGAACCCCAGTAGTACAGCATCATCATTTGGATTGCCGAAGGACGGCTTTCTGGAAGTACGCGGGCTTTTTTGTACGCTTCTGATTGATACAGCGTCTGGAAAAACGCCCTTGGCTCAAACGCGTCGGATCCATTTTTCATCCACGAATCAATCTCACTTTTTTTCGGGAAATATTGAAACATTACATAAAATAGTTGAAATATATACTGGCGCTTTTCCCCCATGAGTTTTTTTGTTTGCTCATTTTTTTTCATATCGTACAATTGACTTGGATCTCCATTAAAATTTTTAATCAATTCTATATTTTCATCAACAAGTTTGTCTAAGTCACTTTTTGAGATTGGTGTCCCTTTTTCTGCCATGTGCACGCGTTGCAACCACAACCTTGTGTCCAAGTAATACGATGTCCATCTCGCTTTTATCGCTGCATCGACTTCTTTATTGACTCTGTTTGCACGGTCTTCTGCAGGTTCTGTACTGCCTCTTCTCGTGCCATCTTTTAGTTCATAGTCCCATATTTTTGTATAAATTTCAGCACGGTGTGCATCCATCATCCGCTCTGCATCCGTTGCCTTTCGTTTAAACGTATTTTCTATCACGCGCTCCTGCAGCGCAATATGGAAGGTAGCTGGAAAATAATTGCTCAACTCCCCGTACACATTTTTCACTTGCTCTCGCATTGACTTATACACGTTTTCAATTGTATTCCATTTGTTGATATCGATGTACTCCCTTAAGAATACATCCGCGACTCTGCGCTGGGTTTCATTTTGTGGGATGCCCAAAAACATGGTAATGAGCCGCTTGATATTTTTCTCCCAGAAAAGCTTGTTCGTTTCCGTTTCACGTGCCTCGTCTTGGGCATACATCGCTCGAAACAACATCGTATCGGATGCGCCTTGGCCGATCATAGGCTTCCATTCGTTCACTTCTTGACTTGTCGGAAAACGGAAGAACACCTCCTGAAACATCGTCACTATGCGCAGCGTGTCCCGTGAGACGACTTCGAGCAACAACTCATCCACATTTTTGGTACTCCGTACAGCATCATCCAATTGTTGCTTAGTCGGTTCTTTATCGTTTTGCAGTGCGAAAAAATTGCGGTACAGCATCGCCCGATCCATTTCTTGGTACGAATACGCAGTCTTTCTCATGGCTTCGATATACGATTTTATTTTTTCGGTATCGTGCTTCAGTGATTTGCGCACGATGAGTTCAATCATAAAGGACCACATATCCAACTCTAGCTGCGCTTTTGTCGGTGTCAAGCCTTCCAAACCAAACTGTATGCGCATGAGCGATTCCCATCCACATCCGCGTTTGATGTCCGCTTCTATTTCCTTTATCGTTTTTTTCGTTGCATTCCAACGATCGAGTTCATTAATCGAAAACGGTTCTTCACGAAACCCACCAAAATAGTGCGTAAACAACGTGCGAAGTGCATTTAAGCGTATTTCAGGGTTTTCGCGCTCGATTTTGTATTGGTTCGTCTCATACATTCGATCTTTCATCGTGCGGATATCGTTGGATGTCACACCAAGCCAGTAATCGAGTGCCGCACGCGTAATCGGACGACTGTACATCGTATCAAAAATATTGATAATCGCGACCGCTTTTGAACCAAGGATCATCATTTGTACATCGGGTTGCCACAACAAATTTGGCTTTGCTTTTTCCAACCATTCTTTGTAGTCTGCGTCCGTCGCTTCCCGCACATCGCGCAACCAAATCGCATTCCGAATGTCCATACGCAGCATCAGCTCCGCAACGGACATCTCCGCCTGCATCGCACGATCAATCCATTGCTTTTTTGTCAAATCATCGGCTTGTGGGCCGAAATTTCTCCGATCGTCCAGGTAAAAGTTGACGATATTTCGCACCAACAATGTGCGCATATTGCTTTTTGACAATTCATTCTTGATGTTTGCGATCGACATATCGCTTGTAAAAAAGTTGCGGTCGTTCGTTGAAACGTTCCACGGCGTATTTTGCTGATCAAATGAGCCAAGGTAGTGCCGTTGCCAGTATTGTATGGTCAACAGACGCTCGTAATCAGACAACGCATAGTTCCAACGCAAGTAATAATTCAAAATATTTTTTGAAACATCGTTTTTTGGATTTAATTCATAATCGAATATTTGTTTAAACAATTGGATAAACCCATCCAATTTTTCTTTATCTTGGACAACAACCGGCATAACCACATCCTTGATCCCAGGATTTGGCGAAATAACAGCTGTGTTTTTAAACTTTCCATATACATTATGCGTCCCGACAATATCACTTTTGTACGCTCCATTTGCTTTGCTTTCACTCCAGTCAATCTCGATGCGCACCTGTTTCGTTTCCCCCGCAGAGACGATGGCGACATTAAGTGCATTGGGCAATTCGAGTGCTTCAAATGGGGTGTTAAACGGTACGACCATATTTTCTAGACGCACGGGATCCGCAAGCTCCGCATTGGATACGTGGATCGTAATCGTTGGCCGAACCGGTGCAGTCGTATTGTTCTTGACATTGGACGGCAATTGGGGAATCAGGCCCCGCAACACGTACGTACCCGGTACATTCGGATTGTACGCAGCCTTGTTTGCATCCCACTGTACCGGAAGCGATGCCTTGCTCGTCGTCCCCCGACTGCGCAAGTTTGCCACAAGCTGACCGGGCAACTTGGACTGCACTTCCTGTACCGACGTCCCAAACGGAACGTATACGCTCGCCAAACGAGAAAATGCGCTGATCGTATACGTTCGCTTCGCGTTTAATATCGGTGCCGGCTGCGAATTTGCCCCCGCAGCTGGTGGTGTTGTGCCCGATGCAGAACCCCGAGCCGCACTCGTGGCCGCTTCCACAGGGAAACATTGCCCATTTTCCCCCACAAACGCGCCTGGAGGTGCTTCCTCTTGCGCATGCGCCGTGCGTTGCCACAACGACGGTGGCAACGCGCCACAACAGATCGTGACGATGAGCGTCCCGATGCATGCGCTTTTCCATATTTTCCGTGTTTTCATATGCATCCCTGTCCTTTCATTGACGATATTTGTTCGACGCATTCTACCTCATACACCCATATTTGTATATAGGTAATTATAAATCTTTTGCGCAAAATGTCAATGACATTTCACTTGTGTCATCTTCATCACCGCTTGCGCATACACCTCTTCCGTACGTTCCTCTGGAGGTGAGACGGATGCGCCCTGGACGCATGATCGTCCTGATCATCATTGTCTGTGTATGGGGTGTTTGGACTGTGCGCGAAGCACACCCGCTCGAACGCATCCCAAGCACGATATGGACCAACCTGCTCGCTGCCCAATGGGGTGCACCCTCTTCCCGATCGATCGGGGCGACGGTGCTCGCATACACGCTGCACATCGAACGATCGGACGTACGCACATTGCTGAGCGGTGCGCTTGCCGGTGGACAAGCCGATGGCGATTGGATCATCGCACAACCGAATACGACACCACCAATCGAAGTCGCACCCGCGCCCGACCTTCGTCTCGATGCCCCTCCACCCGCACCGACACCACAAATACGAGAAACGAATCCCGTCGCGCTTATTTACCACGCGCATCCGTATGAATCGTATTTGCCCGAACTGCCCGGCGTACACTCCGTCGATCGCGCGTTTGATGCGATCGAAAACGGACGCACCGTCACCGTGCTCGGCGCATCACTTGCCAAACAACTCACCTCGTTTGGAATCGGCAGTGCGCATAGTGCAGTTCCGTATTCATGGAAAAACGCCTATCGTACAGCACGGAGCACGGTCATCGAGGCAATGAAGACGCACGATTCGCTCACGTATTTGATTGATATTCATCGCGACGCACTGCGACGAGAAAAAACAACCCTGACAACAAAAGAACATACGTACGCCCGCATCGTATTTGTAATCGGACAAAAAAATATCGATTACTCGCAAAATGTCCGCTTTGCAACACGACTCCACGAACGCATCGAGCGTGCCCTGCCTGGAATTTCACGCGGAATTATTTTAAAACGCGCCGGATCGCACGGTGAATTTAATCAATCGCTCTCCCCAAATAGTGTGCTCATCGAAATCGGCGGTGTAGACAACACACTCATCGAGGCGCAACGCTCCATCGACGTGCTCGCCTCTGCCTTGCGGGACATCATCATCGAGGATAGGGGGACGATCGAAAAAACATTGTAGAAAAAGAGAAATAAGCCGACATGGCACATCGCGGGGATGTGCCATGTCGGCCGATCGTCTTCTGCACAATGCATTCTGTCGCGTCACACAGTGCCTTCATACGAGACCGTCGGATACAGCGGATAGCGCTCAGCAAGCGCCGCTACCGTGCGTTGTGCTTGTGCACACACCGCATCCGAATCCGGTGCACGCAAGACGGAAGCAATCGTCTGGGCGATCGTACGCATATCGTCGGGCGTCATCCCGCGCGTCGTCACCGCTGGTGTGCCGATGCGAATGCCTGACGTCGTCATCGGTCCTGCTGGATCGTCTGGAATCGCATTTTTATTGACCGTCAATCCGACCCGATCAAGCACATGCTCCGCTTTCTTCCCGGTAATGCCCAGTGGACGCAAATCCAAAAGCAACAAATGGTTGTCCGTACCACCAGAAATCAGCGGAATATCTTCTGCCAAAAACTGCTCTGCCATCGTCTGTGCATTGTGCACAATGCGCCGCGCATAGTCTGCAAACGACGGCTGCAGCGCCTCGCCAAATGCGACCCCCTTCGCCGCAATGACGTGCATGAGTGGTCCACCTTGCGTACCTGGAAACACCGCTTTGTCGATCGCTTTTGCCCACGGCTTCTGACACAAAATCAGCCCACCGCGCGGTCCGCGCAGCGTCTTGTGCGTCGTCGTCGTCACGACGTGCGCATGCGGCACCGGACTTGGATGCACCCCTCCAGCGACAAGACCCGCGATATGCGCCATATCTACAAAAAACAGCGCACCTACATCGTGGGCGATCGATGCAAACGCAGCAAAATCAATGACGCGCGCATATGCGCTCGCCCCCGCGACAATCATGCGCGGACGATGCTTCATCGCCAGAGTCCGCACCTGATCATAGTCGATGCGATGCGTCACTGGATCGACCCCGTACGATGCAAACTTGTACCCAATCCCCGATGCATTGACCGGACTGCCGTGCGTCAAATGTCCCCCATGCGCCAAACTCATCCCCAGGACGACATCGCCGTATTGCAGCGTCGCCAAATACACCGCCATATTCGCTTGCGCCCCTGAATGGGGTTGTACGTTTGCATGCTGAGCACCAAACAATGCACAAGCGCGATCAATCGTCAGCGTTTCGGCGACATCGACCGCTTCGCAACCTCCATAGTAGCGTTTGCTTGGGTAGCCTTCTGCATATTTGTTTGTCAATACAGAGCCCATGACTGCGAGTACTGCTTCGGAAACAATATTTTCTGAGGCAATGAGCTCAATATTTGTCCGCTGGCGCACAAGCTCCGCCTGCAAAGCTGCACGCATTGCTTCATCGTGAATGACCGTCATCGTCCGTCCCCCCTGAGATGTACGTTTGTGCGTTTTTGCACGCTATCCATACACTGCCCGTGCGCCCCCGATCAGCTTTGGTCTTCTTGTCGCTGCAGTGACGCGCGCTGCACCAATCATGCGCAATCGTGGCCGCATCGGGACAGCGACTGCACGTACGTGCATGCCTATAAGCGTCTCTCCGATGTCGATCGCCGCATCGGCACATACCGACGCGGCGACGACGGGACGATCCAGCATCGTGTACGCACACGCCGCCAGCGCCCCACCCGCATGTGCCACCGGAACGACCGAAACGACTTCTCCCGTCCGCACGTGGTCTGACAGCGCCCTACGCGACACGACCAAAGCGCGGTTGAGGTGCTCACAACATTGGTACGCTGTCAGCAAGCCATACTCTTTGGCGAGCCGCTCGATCGCACGGACGATGTGCCGCGCGATGTCCGCACTCCCTGCGGTACCGATGTGCTGCCCAGCGATTTCACTCGTGCTTGCCCCTATGACAAGCATGTCCCCAGGCTCCAGTGGTCCCGCCAAGACGACTTCCTTTCCAATCGCATATACGTGCTCTTGGATGTCTTCGATCAGCCCGTCCATATGGTCATCCTCCCACTGGCTGTCCCATGGCACAATCGCTTGCGCACATCCGATCACAGCTATTCGCAACGCCGTCCGTCTTGATGGTGCGCGCCACAATGAACTTCGATATCCATAATGCGCCGCATATGCCGCGCGTCTCCCGAAAACGGTGTCGTAAGCCAAACGTGCACGATTTCTTCTGCCATATGCGTGCCAATCATGCGCGCACCGAGCGCGAGAACGTTTGCATCATTGTGCTCTCTAGCCAATCTTGCGCTGTACGGTTCATGCACGAGCGCACAGCGGATGCCTTCGTGGCGATTGGCTGCGATGCTCATCCCGATGCCCGAACCACAGAGGACAATGCCACGCGCATCCCGATGGGAAAGCACGCTGCGACACACATCCGCAGCACACGCAGGATAATCCGTCGCGACATCGGCATGCGGGCCGACTTCGTGCACCACATAGCCCCACTGCGCGACTGCGTGAACGAGCGCCTGTCGTAAAGCCCGACCGGCATGGTCGCTCCCAATAAAAACGTGCGGCTTACTCATCTTTCTCTGCCCATCTTCGTGATGCAACGACGCGTTCGCGGACAGTGTCCAACACTTTTTTCATCGTGTGCTTGAGCTCAGCTGCCGTAGCCTCATACGCGCGTGCATCCCCGCCGTACGGATCGATGACGTCTTTGCCAATGATGTCACTATATGACCACGTATACTCAAGAGCATGTGGAAACCGCGAGAGCAACTCCACTTTGTGCGCATGCGTCATGACGACGATCGCATCTGCCCATTCGATCAGCGATGCATCAAGGGCGCGTACGTCTGTCGCATAGCGATCGATTCCAATCGTCTTTAAGGCGGCGATCGCTTGATCTGACGTGCGTTCCCACGGCGTAACAAACAAGCCCGCCGAGCGCACATCCATATGCTGGCGTTGTTCGATGTGCGCGAGCGTTTCCGCCATTTGCGAACGACATGTGTTGCCCGTACATACGAACAAGATGCGTCTCACTGCGCGACTCCTCCTATCTATCGATGCGTACCCATAGTATACTCTATGATCGCCACTTAAGACAACACAAACGCAATCCCATACCCGATCACCGTAACACCACCGAGCAAGTGGCCATAACCGCCCAACGCACGTCCAAGCGTATGCCCCAGCAAAAAACCACCCCACGCGCACAACGCCCCACATGCGCCGATGCACAATACGGTCAACACGATCGGCGCGTGCGCTACGCCGAGCGTCATTCCTGCACCAAATGCGTCAACACTCACCCCGAGCGCAAACGCCACGAGCGTAAGTACAGCGCGCACATCGGCTACTTTCGCCTCTTGGCCACGCAACGCTTCATAGATCATGCGTCCACCGAGCAACACCAATGTTGCGCCCCCAAGCCAGCTTGCAGTATGACCGAGCATCCGTCCAAGAATATGTCCCACTACCATGCCCAGCAGCGGCATCACAATATGAAATACCCCAATCATGCCCCCAATCATTGCATACCGACGCTGCGACAGCTGCCGCTGCATCCCAAGCGCAAGACAAAGTGAAAGCGCATCCATGCCCAGTGCCCAACCAAGCGATACCGTCTGCCACATTCCCACGATGATTCGACCCCATTTGCACGAAAGTGTTGCACGATATGCACGTGCGCCGATGGCTATGCCGTGCGCCACATCTGTACGCAATCCACGGTTGTATCGATGCACCAAGCACAAAAAGCATAAGTGATCCATATGATCGTCATATGATCATACACATTATTTGACAACGACTGCATAATGCATGATCATA
>JAGWXQ010000044.1 GCA_018969805.1 Paenibacillaceae bacterium
TTGCAGCAGCAGACCATACGATCGTCGTAACAACACCAGAACCTCCGGCAATTGCCGATGCGTATGCGATGATTAAAGCAGTGCATGCGCTCGAGCCCGCGACTGTTTTTTCACTCGTCGTCAATCGCATTCACACCCGTTCGGAAGGCCATCTTACAGCAGACAAAATTCGTTTCGTTTCCAAACGATTTTTGCACGTAGACATCCGATCGCTCGGATTTTTGCCCGACGATGAACACGTGTCTCGCGCTGTCAAGCAACAAGTGCCTTTTTTGACGCGATATCCAGACAGCATCGCCAGCCGCCATATGATCGACATCGCGGCGCGCTATGAATTGCTCAAAGGACCAGCCAAGCAGCGGATCGAACCCGCAAGCGAGAAACGCACTGTGGCACGGTTTGTCTCGCGCGTTATTGGGCTATGGAAATAAGAGACCGAGGAGGCTATTTTGATGAAAGATCCTTATACGTTTCAAGAAATTGAAATTGATGTATTGCGAGAAATTGGCAATATCGGTGCTGCACATGCTGCAACGTCACTTTCGACGCTGCTCGGGGTGCGCATCGACATGGAAGTACCGCGCGCGAATGTTGTCGGTTTTGAAGAAATTACAAACCAAGTCGGTGGTCCTGAAGCTGTCGTTGTCGCGGTGTTCTTACAAGTTGTAGGGGAAGCACCCGGTAATTTGTTTTTCTTGCTCGAATTTGATGTAGCAATTAAGCTGTTGCGCCACTTGCCTTTATCCGAAGAAATCGGATCCGCACCGATGCGTGAGACGACGATCCAAAACGGAACGATTACGCGCATCGTTTCATTGTCCGACTTAGAACGTTCGGCGATATCCGAAATTGGCAACATTATGGCAGGATCGTATTTGGCATCGTTGGCAGACTTCACAAAACTGCACCTTGAGCCGACGACACCGATGTTTACTGTCGATATGGCGGGGGCAATTCTTGCTTACGGACTGATCCAAATCGGCAATATGGGCGATCAGGCTTTGTTGATTGAGACATCTTTTTTTGATGGAGACGAGGCGATTAAAGGGCACTTTTTCTTCATTCCAGAGCCAGAATCACTGCCCATTATTTTTCGCAGCCTCGGTATCGGGTCCGCATGAAGGGGGCGCCGGTCATTATGGTCGGCATTGCCGAATTGCGTGTCGCTGCACTCGGATATCGGATCCGCACGTCGGGACTCGGATCGTGTATTGGCTTGACGTTGTTTGATCCCATCGCGCGCATTGCCGGTCTCGTGCACGTCATGCTTCCGACGATTGTCGATATGGTGCGCGCAAGTGAGCCAATCAATCGGGCAAAATATGCCGATACAGGTGTTCCCGATCTTATTGAGGCGATGAAAAAACTCGGTGCAAAACAGGCGCGCTTTGAGGCGAAAATGGCTGGCGGTGCACAAATGTTTGCCGTAGGAAAAAACCAGCCGGAGCGGCTGCGCATCGGGGAGCGCAACATTGAGGCGTGCAAAAAAGTGTTGCGTGAACAACACATTCGACTTATCGCCGAAGATACGGGCGGGATATACGGACGAACAATCGAAATTGATGCGGGGACGGGGCGGCTGATGATTCGGAGTGTGTCGCATGGAATAAAGGAAATATAGCCATGCGTGGCTCTTGGCGGTGGAACGTCGTCGTCGCCACCGCCGGCAGTGCGCTCGTCGCATGGATGAATGCGACAGCAAATCCGTGGTTGACGACGATGGAACGCACACTGTTTGCGTGGATCGTATTTTATGTGCTGGCATTTGTGCTGCGGTGGATGTGGGACTTTGCCAATGCGCTGCGTCCTAAGTCCGAACCAACGATTGGACAAACATTGGACGTCCAAACACCGCAAGAGACGGAAGAAGACGATCCGCAAGGAGAATTTTTTATGCCTTTATTTGAAGAAGTCCGTGTCCCCAAAGACAAAAACAAATCACATTAGCATTTCCTATTGAAAACATCTATGCATGGGATGCTCGTTGTGAATAAGAAAAAGCGGTTTTGTGAAACGGATTGATGTATTGAAATACAGAGTAGGTCCCGTTTCTGTTTGGCACACACCCATCATGCAAGGAAGGTGTCCCGCGATGACATTGATGAGCGCACAGTCCCATATCGAACTGATGGATGCGTGGTCGAAATGGAAACACCACGGCGATCCCGATGCCCAGCGTCTTCTGATCGAGCGGTACATCCCGCTTATTGATATCGTTGCAGCGACGATATTTTTCGGAACGGCACGCAATGCGACCAGAGATGATTTGGTCAGTTATGGGATCATGGGATTGTATGATGCGGTGGGTAAGTTTGATCCAAACCGCGGATTGCGCTTTGAAACGTACGCCACGTGGCGCATTCGCGGGGCAATGATTGACGGTATTCGTAAAGTGGACTGGGTACCGCGATCGATTCGCGACAAAATTAAAAAAATTGACGCGGCGTATGTTGCGTTGGAGCAGGAAATGATGCGCAATGCCACATCTGCGGAAGTGAGCGCATATTTAGGCATTACCGAAGACGCGTTTCGCACGATGTTGTATGAAGTGTCGTATGCCACGACGGTATCCGTAGAAGAGCCGATGCATAACGAGGACAATGAACCGCGATACGCGTATATTCAAGACGCGAAAGCCCAGCGTCCCGAAAAATTCATTCACGATCAGTTTGTGAAAGAGTGTTTGGCGATCGGGATTGAACGGCTTACACAACGAGAGCGCACAGTAGTGTCTTTATTTTATTATGATGAGATGACGTTTACAGAAATTGCCCATATTATGAAACTTACTCCGTCGCGCATTTCCCAATTACACACGCGTGCGATGCAGCGGTTGCGAAGACATATGGAAGTCGTGAAAGATTTGGTGTTGTTTGAATAATTGGGGAGGTGCTGCATGCCGATGTGGCTTATCGTCGTATTGTGTGGGGCGATGCTCATCGTCTACGCACACGTCATGCACGGGAAACGGCGTCTGGAGGAACAACCGTCCAATGACGACCAATCAGAGTCGTGGCTCGATGCGGTGAGTACGACGCTGCAATCAATGTTTGATGAATGGACGACGGCACATGAAGCACTCAAAAAAGACGTTGCGCACGCGCAGCAACAATGGGAAGCAAACACACAGACGATGATGCGGCGCATCGATGCATTACAGCAGGCGCACGAAGCGCATGTCGCAATGATGATGCCCCCCGTCCACAAATCGGAACCCCACATTGCAGAACAAAAAAACGACGCCGGAAGACGACAAAAAAAACCGATCCGCACAACACCAACGACCAACCCGCAAGACAATGCACCGGTGTATGCGATTCGTTCAAAGTTTGATGAATTGCTGACCTTGCATGAAGAAGGGAAATCTATCGAATACATAGCCAAAAAACTGAATAAAAACAAAGGAGAAGTGCAACTGATCATTCGACTCGCTCAGACGGAAGGGGCATAGCATGTGGAAAACAAAGCACGGACTTATGGGCATCGGTACAGGAATGATTATTGCATCGATACTCGTCCAGCTCGCCACTTTTGGTGCTGCAACAGAAACACCAAACTCCAAACGCTACGCCATCGTCGTTTTGCCAAATACCCCTTTGGATATACTTGCATTGGCACTCATTGATCTTGGTGTTCTAACCGAACGGCAACGATTTATTGCATTGATGAAAAATGAGCGCATTTGGAGCAGTGCAAAAAACGCACGCTATTTTACGTTTGATGCACCACCCAGTGTGGAAGCGCTCGTACGCACACTGAATAAAACAAAGTAAACCCGCGCAACCCCAATGCGTTTATTTTGGGGTTGCGCGGGTTTGATTACTTTCCCCGTAGTTTTTGGATGAGCATGTGCAATGCATCTCTCCGTTGATGGGGTAGGACGCATTATTTCCTCGCAATAAAAAAACGTGATTTTTGAAATTGACTTGTGATTTGAAAACATTCTTTGCGCAACTTTTCGTATTCCTGCATTATGGCGACCCCGTCTTTGAGTGCGGTATTAACAGCGATATCGTATCGTACAAACGACGGACCAGAAGGATCGTCAAAAAACGCGGTTAGCGCTTTTTGTACGTTGGTTGCGGATGCGCGCAATTGCTGCAGCAATTGACGATACATGTTCATGCATTGTTGCTGTGGCGGAGTTTTTAGATTTGTCGCATACAATTGCCGATAAGCGGAAAAAACACCGATTTGCATTTCTTTGAGTTTGCTGATCACGGTTTTGTTTCTGTTTCTGAGTGTGTGATAGTCGATGCGTTGATTGATGGGGAGCTGATGCAATTCGACCAACACCATCGCAGCGAGTAAAGCTACGCGATTCCTGACGGTGTCCAAGTACACTTTGCTTGCGCTTTGTTGCATATCGGTCGTAATGTTGCGGTTCATTTCTTCTTTCAATAATTCGTTTAAATCATTGTTCGTCTTTTTTAATTCTTAATCAAATTCGGTAACCATACTATGAATTTCTGTTAATGACATGTTAGATACTGTAGAAATTTTTGAATTTTTTTGTAGAGTGTGGATGGTGCTTTTTAATGTACGAATTCTTTCGCGTGTATCATCAATACACTCTTTAATTTCATTTATTTGTCTTGTGCACACAGAGCGCTCAAATGAATAATACGGTCTTGAGTCACCTTGTTCTCCATCCCCGCGTTGTGCGTTTGCTTGTGTTCCACTACGTTGGGGTGTGCGCAAAGGGATTCCGAGAAAATTGGTGATGCATTCTGGATTCATTGTACCTACAAGAAAATTTGAGACGCACACCGTATAAAATGTCGTGTCCCAATACGTTTTTTGTCCTTGAAAAAAATGTACGATACTTTTCTCAAGTGCAGTGTTTTTCGTAATTGTTGAAATGAGCTGTACAAACAAATTTTTAATACACGGATTCGATTTTCATTGCTTTGTGTTGCTTGCCGTGGTGCGTATTGTGTATGATGACGTACAGTTGCTCGTCTTTATGAGCTGAACCATGGTGTTAAGGAGAGGTGCATGCGTCGTATGCAGCATGTGCATAAATTGGACAGCAATGTGTCCGATCGGCAGCATACGAAGCCGCTCACTTTCTTGATGTTGATAGTACTTATAAATGATAAAGGCGCCCGTATTTATTGCTTTTGTAGCGGGGGTGACGTATGCTTGTGTCGTATGAAAAAATGCAAAAACGGACCACATACAAAAGCTGCGACGACGCACAACGCACGCCGTATGAACCGTTTGGAATGATGCATGATCGATTGCTCCTTTTCGTAGATGTGTTTTGTTGATTTAGGGGGAGTAAAGGTATGGACGGTCTGGGATGCGATAAGAACAATGTCTTCCTCTTTTATGCGCTGTGCGACCACCTCTTTTTTTGGTGTGTGGGGTCATAAGGGGACGGATTCATTTCATGTAACGAAGTGTATGAAACAGCTTACAAAAAATGACAAAAAAAACCACGCCAGAAAAAAGCGTGAAAAAATGCGATGATCTGTAGTGGGCTCGAACCACTGACCCCCACCCTGTCAAGATGGTGCTCTCCCAGCTGAGCTAACAGATCCAATGTGATTGATCAACAACATTGTACCAATAGCACACGCGTATGTCAATACAGTGTGCTGCATGTGCGTACCATCGTGTGCAAGATGTTATTCAAGTAAATCAATGAAAAAACAAATCCGTTTGTAACAGGAGCATGCTGTGCGTAATGATCCAGACATATTTTTGCCGCATATGCGGTTGTTCGATGCGATCGGGTTGTGTATGCGCGATCGATGCCCAAGGAGCACGCCTTGCTGCGCATCCGTAATTCTCCACATTCTTAGAAAAAGGAAAACTGCGCACTTGGGATCGTGTCCGTTTCCCACGCACGACAGATGACCGATCGCGGTGTGATTTGGTGCACAACGACGTTTTGATGTTCTCAGTACTTTTTCGCGGTTTGTCCAACATGCGGTTCCCTCCTTAGATGGGCAAACATGTGCTTCATAGAGCGGGGATATGGGTTTCCCTTGATCAGGATGCACCTGCGTATGATTCGTGTTACATAAATTGACATTGCTGTGTGGTATGGTACACTACAAAGTAGGATGAGGTGGTGATGCACAATTGGTATCGAAGCACACGTTTTACGATGAAATGATCGGGGCAGACGGGACAGCCCGAGCGCAGTACGCGGCTGTGCACGGGCATATGAAGCACATGGCTCCCGAAGTACTCGAAAAGCGATACGAAGCGATGAACCGGTGTATGCAAGAGCAAGGAATTACGTACACCGTATATGGCACTGTGCAGGAGCATGCGATCCCGCTCGATATCGTACCGCGCATTTTTGATGCATTGGAGTGGGCGCACATTGAGCGCGGTGTCATACAGCGCGTCCGGGCGCTCAACTGTTTTTTGGCGGACATTTATCACGAACAAAGCATCGTACGCGATGGAATTATTCCGCGATCGTTTGTCGTGTCCAATCGGTACTTCCGGCATGAAATGATGCGCGTGCGCATCCCGCGCGACGTGTACATCGCTTGTGCAGGCATTGATCTTGTGCGCGATGAGCACGGTACGTTGTTCGTGCTTGAAGACAACGTCAGATCGCCTTCGGGATATTCGTACGTATTTAAAGCCCGAGCAATGATGCAGCGGTTTTTCCACGGGTGGTTTTCTGGGTATGCGGTCCGGCCACTCGAAGACTCGATGCGTGCTTTTTTGGCGATGCTCCAATCGCTCAGTCCGAACCAGTACGGATCGCCCACGATTGCCTTATTGACTCCTGGCGTGCACAATGCTGCATTTTTCGAACACACGTATTTGGCGCAACATATGGGCATCCACCTTGTTGAGGGCAGTGATTTGTACAGTGACGATCATCGCATCATGATGCGGACACATCGCGGACCGATTCCTGTGGACGTATTGTATCGGCGCATCGATGACGATTTTTTGGATCCGCTGACGTTTCGTCCAGACTCGTTGCTTGGCGTGCCTGGAATCATGAATGCGCTGCGTGCGGGAAACGTCGCCTTGGTCAATGCCCCTGGAACGGGTGTTGCCGACGACAAGGCGACGTATTGCTACGTGCCGGACATGATCGCGTACTATCTTAACGAAAAGCCGATTTTGCCCAACGTCCCGACGTATATGCTCGATCAACCGGATCAACGCGAATACGCTCTGGCGCACTTAGAGCAGCTCGTCGTGAAAGAACGTTCATTGTCCGGGGGATATGGCATGCTCATCGGTCCACAAGCGACGGAAGCGGAGCTTGCGGCATTTCGGGACAAAATTGTGCGTGCGCCGCATTTGTTTATTGCCCAACCAACGCTGCGTTTATCGACGTCTCCAGTGTATGATGGGGGCCATACCGTCCATCGCCACGTCGATTTGCGGGCGTTTGTCCTTACAGGCGCGAACACGCACGTCATTCCAGGAGGGTTGACGCGCACGGCGTTGCGACCGGGGTCGCTCGTCGTCAATTCTTCACAAGGTGGTGGGTGCAAAGATACGTGGGTATTGACGGAATAGGAGAGGGGGGCATCGCATGCTGCAGCGCACGATGGAAGCCGTATACTGGATTGGTCGATACGTAGAGCGCGTAGAAAATCACGCGCGGTGCATGGAAGCGTGGTGCACGATGCACACGCCGACAAGCGATCGGTTGCTTGTGCACCTCGTCCACCAACTTGGCGACGGTCCAGACAGACAGACGATGGATACGCTGATTCCGTACTTGATATGGGACAAAAACCATGACAACTCGATCGTATGTTGTGTCGAACACGCGCGCCTCAACATCAAACAATCGCGATCACGATTGCCTGACGAACTTTATGAACAATGGAATCGGCTCTATTTATGGCTTGGGGAAGGCGATTGTGCCCAAAGATTTTCAGAAAGTCCCGTTTTATTTCTGCGCATGATCGTTCGGTATGTATCGGCGACGGTCGGCATCGCGCACCAGTCGATGTGGCGGGATGATTTATGGACAGCGTGGCGATGTGGTCAATTGATTGAGCGGGCTGACCATTTTACGCGTTTTGTGTCGGCGATTTGTTATTGGGCGTTTGAGCAACGTGCACTCGAACCGCATGCGCTGTATCCGGCACTGACGTTGCTCGGTGGTGTCGATGCGTATCGCCATCCGATGCACGACGGGGTACGCATCGCAGACTGTATTGCGCTGCTCGTGACCAATTCCAAATATCCCCGTTCGGTCGTTTTTGCACTGAATGCACTCGAAGACGAAATGTTGCTATGGGCAAACAAAAAGCACGAACCATCGCTGCACCAGCTGCATGCGCGCATTGTGAAGTTGCGGATGGAGCTTGCGCTATGGAGTGGGGATGAGCGTGCGATGTTGCACCATTTGGTGTCCAGCATCGATGACATTGGACGCGCGCTTACCGACGTGATGATGACCGAGGTGCTGCTGTGAAATTTGCCATTCACCATGTAACGACATACCGGTATCACGAACCCGTCTACGAAAGTGTCAACGAGCTGCGCATTTCGCCCCGAACGAATACGAGGCAAGCGTGCTACCACCATCATATTACCGTCGTACCAAATGCACCTTTTTTCTCTTTTGAAGATGCGTTTGGAAATCGTGTGTACGCATTTACGGTCAATGCGCCCCATGACGTATTGACGATTACTGCACAGTCCGTTGTGGTGACCCACGAAAACGACGCCCAAAGGATTGCTGTGTGGGATGCGGACAAAGATTGGGCGTACATTGCCGCACCTACGACGCGCGATCAGTTTATTGAGTACATTCGACCGACACACTACACCGCAAAGACGGAGGCAATTTGTACGTATGCCCACAATTGGGACAATCGCGCGCACGGCATAGAAACGATCGTACTCGATATGATTGCGCACATCCACCGGGATTTTGTGTATGATCCGTTTGCGACGCACACACAGACGACGGCAGATGAGCTATTGAGCACCAAAAAAGGCGTATGTCAAGATTTTTCCCATCTGATGATCGCATTGTGCCGTGCGATCGGCATTCCTGCTCGGTATGTCAGTGGGTACCATTATGTAACGGATTTGCAAGTGCGTACATCTGATTTCGAACAATCGTCGCACGCATGGGTTGAAGTGCTTATTCC